>JALGWB010000123.1 GCA_025774405.1 bacterium | reverse complement strand
ATGTCGCCGTTGCAGGCAGACCGAATGTTGGTAAGTCCACCATTGTAAACAAGCTCCTCAACTTCCCTTTATCGATCATCACTGCTAAGCCTCAGACAACCCGCCACAGGATTCTCGGAATCTTGAGCGAAGACAACTACCAGGTGATCTTCCTCGACAGCCCCGGAATTATGCAGCCGAGATATGCCCTTCAGAGTCTCATGGTCAAGACTGCGTGGTCAGCTATTGAAGAGGCGGACCTGGTTCTGTTGATGGTTGAACCATCGAGCGATGAGATTGATGAGATATCGATTATAGTGGATCGGCTCAAGCATCTTGAGAAGCCAACCGTCCTGGCCATTAACAAGATCGATCTGGTTGGCAAGCCTGAGCTGCTTCCCTTGATTGATGAATACAATCAACGCTATGGTTTTGATGACATCGTTCCAATTTCGGCTCTCAAAGAAGATGGACTTGAAAGATTGAAGCAAGTGCTGGTTGGCAAACTTCCTCAGCAGCCACCATTCTATCAGCCTGACGAGTTAACGGATCGTCCTCAACGCTTCTTCGTTGGCGAGATAATAAGGCAGAAGGTCTACGAGCACTATGGCGAGGAGATTCCGTATTCAGTCGCTGTCGTCGTGGATGAATTTGTTGAGCGCGCCAAAGGTAAGGATTACATAAGAGCAACTATAGTCTGTGAGCGAGACAGTCAGAAGGCGATCATTATCGGCAGCAGGGGTGAGGCAATCAAGCGGCTTGGCAGGGCTGCGCGTGACGAGATAGAGGCTTTCCTTGGAAAGCAGATTTACCTCGAATTGGTGGTAGAGGTCAGGAGGAACTGGCGCAAGGACGAACAGGCGATCAAACGGCTGGGGCAGGCATAGGGGAGGGGACGATGGCTCGTCCCCTCATCCAATTAAAGTTTAGTATCAGCAACAGCTTTCTTTACTGCTTCGAGTGAATTGTTAAGCATGGCTTTTTCTTCATCGGTAAGTTGTAACTCAAGTACTTTTTCAACTCCGCCCGCTCCGATGATGACAGGAACACCGATGAAATAACCGTTGATGCCATACTCACCCTCACAGAGGGCTGCACACGGGAAGATGCGTTTCTTGTCCTTCAAGTAGGCTTCTGCCATCGCTATCGCACTTGCAGCAGGGCTGAAGTAAGCACTTCCATTGGCAAGGAGTTTGACTATCTCTGTCCCTGCCTTCTGTGTTCGTTCGACTATTGCGTCAATCCTGTCTTTGGGGAGAAGCTGTGTCAGCGGGATACCTCCCACCGTGGACAATCTGGGAAGCGGAACCATTGTAGGACCATGACCTCCAAGTACAGTTGCAGCAACATCCTCGACCGAGACCCCCAGCTCCATAGCAACAAATGATCGGAAACGCGACGTATCAAGGACACCTGCCATTCCCACAACCATCTGCTTCGGAAAACCAGTTATCTTGAAGAAGGCGTAAACCATTGCATCAAGAGGATTGGTCAAGATTATGTTGAAGGAATTCGGACAGTATTTCTTGATCTGCTCGGCGACTGTGCTGATTATCTTGACATTTGTATCAAGTAAGTCCTCCCTGGTCATACCCGGTCTTCTCGGCAAGCCAGCGGTTATGATATTGACATCGCTGTCTTTGATGTCTTCCCAGTTGCTTGTTCCGGAAAGCTTAGCATCGCACCCGAGTATCGGCGTGGATTCGGTAATGTCGAGAGCTTTGCCTTTGACGAAGCTCTCCTTTTCGGGTATGTCGACAATTGTGATATCTCCAAGCTCACGCTGAGCAGCCAAAAGAGCAAGAATGCCGCCAATCTGTCCGCCACCAACTAGCCCGATTCTCCTACGAGCCATCTTTACCCTCCTTTCACGCGAACCGAACGAAATCCCCAAGTTTGGCGGATTATATCATTGAGCATCTTGCAGGTCAAGGGGTCGCAATCAGCGCGTAGTGAATCGAACGAAATATCGCCGGGACGCTAGTGTTACAGTAGTTATTACCAGTGACAAAACTGCTCCCAGCCTCAGCGTTGTAACCACGCCGAAAGAATCTGCCAGCTTACCTGCGATAAGGTTGCCAAAGGGAAGGGGACCGAGAAAAACAAGCACATAGACACTCATCACCCGTCCCCTGTATTTGTCCTCGATGGCGCTCTGGACAAGGGTATTCATAGTTGCCGTTACCAGGATCGTCGCGGAGCCGGTGATGAAGCAAATGATATAGGCTGAGTTTGGGGACCTGGCGAAGGAAAGGGCAAGGAGAACGAGTGGAAAGGCAATTACACCTGAGGATGCCAGCAAGCCTTTTTGTGAAAAATTGCCGAGTGAAGCCAGCATCAGTCCTAAAACCATTGCTCCTGCCCCTATGGCTGTCATCATACTGGCATAAACCCCAGCCTCCCCACGGAGTACCTTGTTGGCAAAAACAGGCAACAGAGTTGCATACGAGAAGGTAAGAATACTTGCCAGTGCTATCAAACTCAGAGCCGTTTGTACGATGGGATGACCCCTAACGTATCGAAGTCCCTCGGTGAGATCTTCCCAGGGGCTCTTGTCTGATGGGGTGGTGTTGGCGCTTTCGAGGTGCATTGCAAGGTAAGCCCCTATGACTGCAACAAATGAGATCGCATTTATCAAGAAACAGGCACCTATGCCAACAGTATAGATAAGCACTCCTGCCAGGGCTGGTCCAACAAGCCGGGCTGTGTTGAAAGCTGACGAATTGAGGGCGATGGCACTCATGAGGTCCTTCTCTCCGACCATATCCTTGAAGAAGCTGTGTCGGGTGGGAGCATCGAAGGACTGAGTTGCTCCCAGAAGGCTTCCGAGTATGACGACATGCCAGTATTGCACCCTGCCGGATAGGGTCAGGAAGGCTAGCACCAGTGCCTGAAACATAGCAACTGCCTGGGATAGGATCAATATCCTGCGCTTATCAATTCGGTCGGCAAGAACACCGGCAAAGAGTGATAGGAATATCACAGGCAGCCGCGTGGCAAAACCTACAACGCCAAGGGCAAATGCCGACTTGGTAAGCTGATAGACAAGCCATCCCTGAGCAACCCTTTGCATCCACGTTCCAGAAAGGGATACAATCTGACCAGTGATGAACAGTCTGTAGTTCCGATACCTTAGTGCTCCGAAGCTAGGCATAGGTCAAGTAATTGGCAGAATCATCAGAATCAACAGCAACTCCAGGTCGCTACATTTCTGGCAATCAGTGTCAGCAACTTGACAAGATAGTCGTAGTCGCGCAGGCTCATGACCTCAGTTGGTGAATGGACATAGCGGATTGGAACGGCGAGCGGGATCATTGCCACTCCAAACGTCTGGATTGCAGCGCCGTCGGTTGTGCCTCCAGTGACTGCTACTTGTAAAGGTATTGAGGCATGGCGAGCTGTCTCGACAATCTGCTTCATCAGACCTCGAGATGCGAATGCCATGCGATCGAACATTCTGAGGACGGGACCCTCGTTGAGTCTCACCGCTGAAAGGTGAAAGTCCACTTGGGGTGAATCGCCTGTGGTACAGGAATCAATTGCAATTGCGATATCGGGTCGGATTTGATTTCCCAGAGCATATGCTCCTCTGAGACCAAGCTCTTCCTGAACAGACCATGCGAAGGTTATCCTTGCGGAGACTCCCTCAGCTGCGATTGATTCGACAGTTTCGATCAAAGCTGCACAGCCCATGCGGTCATCCAACCCCCGCGTGGCTACAAGATCATTAGCCAAAACTGAAAAATGCTTTCGGAGAATGACAGGTGAAAGTTTGGTGATACCCAGGTTTTCAGTTTCCTTACGTGATCGTGTGCCGACATCGATGAGAATGTCCTCCACCTTTATAACCTGACCCATCTCCTTCATTCTGTCCTTCATCAAATGCGGGGGCTTAAGCCCGATGACCCCTGGTACAGGATCAGAACTGCCACCTGGATAGATGTCAACCGTCCGCCCAACCAGAACCCGGTCATCAATGCCTCCAACCTTGCGAACCCTTATGTAGCCATCATCCTCAACATGACTTACCACGAGGCCTATTTCGTCCATGTGGGCGATGAAAAGGACATGTTTGTCTCCATCACCAATCGTCAACGTCAGATTGCCGAGGGCATCCACATTCGGATCGCCGTAGCGGTTGATCTTGCCAGCTATTGTTTCACGAATTCTATCCTCCCAGCCAGAAACCCCTGGAACCAGGATAAGTTCTCTCAGGAGATCAAGATGCTCTGTAAATTCGGATTTCACCTTTTCACCTCCGTCTTTGTTCATCTCGCATTTTATTACGCTCGCCGAGCGGATGTCAATTGCTCGACTCCTATTGACACGCTCCACGAATTGCCCTTTTAATAGTGATCGCCCTGTGGTCTATGTAAGTTCATCAGGTCAGAGGAGGTGCTAGCAGAATGGAACTGAAAATCGTCCCTGTCAGTATGCCCGATGGCTCCAACATCATTGCCGGTCAAAGTCACTTCATCAAGACGGTCGAGGACCTGTATGAAGTCCTTTCGGGTTCCGTTCCAGGAATAAAATTCGGCATCGGCTTCTGTGAAGCTTCTCAGGAGCGATTGATCAGATGGGATGGTAATGATCAACAACTCACTGAGGCTGCGATTGAAGCGGCAAGGGCAGTTAGTGCCGGTCACTTCTTCGCTATCTTCATAAGGGATGCTTTTCCTATCAATGTTCTTCCGGCTATTAAGATGTGCCCTGAGGTCTGCAGCATATTCTGCGCTACTGCCAATCCAGTCCAATTTGTTGTCGCCGAAGTCGGGGAACAACGGGCAGTTCTGGGTGTAATGGATGGGATGACTCCGAAGGGGGTTGAGGATGAGAAGCACCAGAAGGAGCGCAAGGATCTGCTGAGGAAAATCGGCTACAAGGTGGCACTCTAGAGCGAGCAAGCACCGGGGTGCAGCCTTAGACTGCACCCCTCAGGATTTAGGACTCAAGCAGGTGGCTATTCAAGTACGTGGATGTTGCGCCTGGCACACATCTCCTTGAGGATCCTTGGCCAGACGGTCACACTCACCTCTCCGAGATGGGCTTTTCGAAGAAGCAACATGTATGTTCGTGATTGACCAATGCCACCTCCGATTGAAAGCGGGAGGCTTCCATTTACTATTCCCTGATGATAGGGTGTGCTCAATAGGTGGAGTAGATTGCTCATCTCAAGCTGCTTCTTGAGGGTTTCAGCATTGACTCTTATGCCCATCGATGTCAATTCATGGCGCCTTCTTGTAACATGGTTCCAGACGAGGATGTCGCCGTTGAGACCATGCATCGGACGGCCATCATCGGAGGTGGTCTCCGTTATCCAATCGTCATAGTCAGCTGCACGCATTTCGTGAGGCAGCCCATCCTTGAGTGGATAGCCAATACCAATGATAAATACCGCCGGGTAATGTTCCTGTAAGAACCTTGTCTCACGTTGCTTGCGCGGAAGGGTTGGATACATTTCGAGCATGTCCTCAGCATGGACAAAGGCAAGATCATCGGGTAGGTTTGGATACTTCTTCATCTTAAGCTGCGGATACATCTCCTGAACAAATGCTTCGGCACCCTTAAGCACTTTCCAGATCTTCCTGACAACCTGCTTTAGATATTCAAGATTTCGTTCCTCCTCCGTGATGACCTGTTCCCAATCCCACTGGTCAACATAGGCGCTGTGGTCATGGTCAAGAAAATAGTCCTTCCTGACAGCTCGCATATCCGTTAGAATACCTTCACTAGGTTTCATATCGTATTGCTTGAGTGCCACGCGCTTCCATTTGGTTGCAGCCTGAACGATCTGAGCATCGATCGGGTTTTTGTCATTATCGTTTGATATGTGGAATTGGATCGGGGTACGCGAACCGTCTCGATCAAGCATGTCGTTGACGCCACTCTCCACGTCAACAATCAGCGGCACCTGAACCATCATCAGATTCAATTCCTTACAGAGATTCTTCTCAATATAGTCCTTGACTGCATAAAGGGCTTTCATGGTTTCCCTTCGGTCAAGGACGGGTTCATAATCATCGGGAAGAACCTTCTCCAGTTCTTCATAGCTTCCGATGCCGGGTCCAGCTAGATCAGCCCTCTTCCTTTCCAGCTCTTCGTTCATGTTCTCAACCTCCCTTGGATATTTGCACAACTCAACACAAGATGATCCCTCTAAAGGTATTAACGCCGAGGCCCTTGCACAAGTGCAATTATCGTCTCAACTCCTGAAAACCGAAGGGCCGTAGTCTATCTTGCCATCTCGCTCAGCGATCAACTCTACGGCCTTGCTTTCATCCTTCTCGATCCCACATGCCACTTCGGCGATCTTGGCGAGCTTTCCAAGATTAATGTGTCTGAACGCCATAAGCCTGGCAGCCTCGGTATTGCCACCACCATGAAGAGCCATTGCAGTCCAATTGGTGCCACGGGTAAGATTCTCGATCAAGCGAAGGGCTCGCAAACGATCCTCGGTGGACATCCCCTCCTTTGAAGGGGCGAGGTACTTGGCGATCTTTGGACCTATCTCGGGATTCATCAGATCCTTGGCTGAAGGTGCTGTTTCTCC
>JALGWB010000122.1 GCA_025774405.1 bacterium | reverse complement strand
ATCTTAACCTCTCGCCCGATCTCCCCTATCCTCACGCGCATTCGCATCTCTTTACCCTCCCCATCCCCGATGCACCTATTTTACCCCAAAATCCCCATTTTGGGGACAATCACCCGGTGTCGTAAGTATTGACAAATTCCGGAATTTGAGTATAATAGAGATGTCTATACATGTATGCGTCTAATCATGTAGTTGTCTATACCGACGCATTGGTGAAAAGCGGTCCTGCTGTGCAGAGTAGGGGCTGCTTTGGAGGGATTGAGTCTATGAACTTGTTATCTGAAATCCAAGACATACCTCGTTATGTTCAGATTAGGGAGCGTTTGCGTGAGCAGATCTCCAAACATGTGCTTAAACCTGGGCAAAAACTTCCCTCGGAAAACGAGCTTGCTAAGCACTACCATGTGAGTCGCATGACAGTCAGGCGGGCGATTGCTTGTCTTGTTGATGAAGGCTTGCTCTATCGGCAGCACGGGACAGGAACTTTTGTGGCCCAACTGCGAATTGAGCGTGATTATACTAGGTTGCTCAGTTCCTATGAACAGATCCTACGAATGGGTCTGGAGCCCGGAATGCAAATCCTGAGCCTCGAAGTGCGCCCGGCGACATCGAAGGTGGCACAATACCTGGCCTTGCAAGAAGGCGACTCAGTAATCCGTTTTGAGAGGTTAAGATTAGCAGATGGCCAGCCGGTTTCTATTCTTTGCTCATACGTACCGCAGAAGCTTTGTCCTCAGTTACTGCGGGAAGACCTTGCGTCTTGCCAATCTCTGTTTCAGCTTTTGGAGAGCTACGGCTTCAGATTGAAACGTGCTGTTCAAAAGACCGAGATTCGGTGGGCTGACCAGGTTCAGGCCCGGTTGCTCGAGGTGAAGGAGCAAGCTCCGCTTATCTATGCTGAGAGGGTTACCTTTGCCGACGATGGCACACCTGTGGATTATGTAGAAGGTTGGTCTCGCGCTGATGTCTTTAGCTTTACCGTGGTGCTTTCTCGCTGAGCGCCTAGTTCTTGAAGTCTGTCCGGCAGAACCAGCAGTTTGAAAGATAATCCAGTGCAAGCGAAATGAGGCATTACCAAGTAATTCTCAAGGGGGAGCGGTAAATGGACAGCAAATGCGAGTACGAGATTCTCAATGAGGCTACCGCTGTAGAGTATGCCAGGAATCACCCCAGCCTTAAGGAGCTTTTTGCAAAGGATGAGCCTCTAACCTGTAAGGAAATCGGCGATGGCAACCTCAACCTGATTTTTTCTGTCTGGGCCAGCCGTGACCCTTCGCGGGCGATTCTGATTAAGCAGGCTCCACCCTACGTCCGCCGCTATCGCGATTATAAACTTACCCCGAAGCGTATGCTCTTCGAAGCCCTCTATTACGAGGTCTGCAGCAACCTTTGCCCTGAATTTATTCCCCACTTCTATGCCTATGACGAGCAACTTGCTCTCGTCATCATGGAGAATCTGAATCAGCATATTGTGCTGCGCAAAGGTCTTATCGCACGGGAACGCTACCCTAAACTGGCTCAAGATATGGGGCACTTTCTGGCAACAATGCTTTACT
Source organism: bacterium (assembly GCA_025774405.1). GTDB lineage: Bacteria > Arandabacterota > Arandabacteria > Arandabacterales > Arandabacteraceae > JALGWB01. Next base: position 5,036 of record JALGWB010000122.1, on the reverse strand, counting down.
CCACCAGCGATTTTCATCTAAGCAGCCTGGAGAAAAAACGGGAAGTCAAACGCTTCATTAACCCCGAATTGTGCCAAGTGACTGAGAGGGCCATCTTCACCCGTGCCTATTTGGACGACGAGATGAATAGATGGAATCGCTTCCTGGATCCTTTGGTCTTTGCCATGCGAGATGACCAAGAACTCAAGATGCACGTAATGGAACTCAAGTACGATTTCATGACCAAAGCACAGGCGCTTCTTCACGGTGACTTGCACACTGGCAGTGTCATGGTGAACCAGAATGATACACGGGTTATAGACCCTGAGTTCGCCTTCTATGGGCCTATGGGCTTCGATATTGGCTTGCTCCTGGGGGGGTACATTCTGAACTATGCAGCCCAGGAGGTTCGCATCGCCGACCCTGAGGAACGTGCCAGTTATCAGAACTACTTGCTGGACCTCGTTCGGGATACCTGGAAGATCTTTGCCCAGGAATTTGAAACCATGTGGTTGCAGGAAAGACAAGAGACAATCCCAATGTCCTTCCATCGTAGATTCATGCTTGGCTTATTGCGCGATACTGCGGGATTTGGTGGGTGCAAGATCATACGCCGAATCATAAGCGCAGCTCGCTCTGAGGACATGGATGGCATTGAAGATGCGCATGAGCAAGCACGAGCCATGAGCTTGGGTCTGCAGATTGGTCAGCGTCTGATTATGGAGCGTGAGGACGTTAATGATATTGAAGACGTCCTGCATATTGTCCGCACATCGCAACCTTTGTATCCATTTGCCAAAGTATCGTCGTATGGGAAGTGCTAGGAACAGTTGCCGTTTTAGGGTAACCCAGAATCCACTGTTGATGGGAAGGAGGTGAAGTGGAGACAAACATAAAATGGGTGTGATGTTACGGTTGACATTTGTCCAATGGAGAGGCTAAAGAAAAACCAGGGGAAAGAGAAAGGAGAACAAAGATGAGTCCTAAAAAGAGAACGTTTTTGAGCTTTCTGGTGTTGGTAGTATTGTTGCTGTCATCCTGCGGACCGCAGCCTACTCCGACACCCAAGCCAGCACCGACGGAGGTGCCGACCAAGGCTGCTGTCACTCCCAAACCGTCATACGAGCGCCCAACCTTTGGAGTAGTGTACTATGAGGATGATGAGCTCCTGAAGGCCGGTATCACGGAGATGGCAGAAGCGCTGGGGGTTGATGTTTTGGAGAGCGTGGCTGCTGGTGACCTTGACAAAACCTTATCGGAGATGCAAAGCTTTATTGATAAAGGGGTGCATGGCATCCTGGTCAATCACAGCGCCTGTGTAGACATGGAACCCGTGATAAAGAAGGCTGTGGGGAATGGCATCCAGGTTGTGACGGTGGGTAGCATCCCCTATCCTCGTGTTGAGGACATTGTCACTGCTCAAGTCATTCTGGATGACTATGACCTGGCTTACCAGTCTCTGAAGGAAGTGATCTTGAAGGTTATGGGCGGCAAGGGTAAGCTCGGTGTCATAGGACCCACAGGGTCAAAGCCCATTATGCTTCGTGCTCGCGTTGTGCGGCTCATGCAAGACTGGTATCCGAATGTTGTGACGTTCGAAAATGGCGCGGAGGGGGATGACGAAGCAACCATTGCACGGAAGACTATGAATGCCGTCGGACGTAACAAGGATGTCAAGGCATTGTGGTGCACCTCGGCTGAGTTTGTCCCGGGAGTTCTGAAAGGCCTGGAGGAATTGGGGCTTAGCGTTCCCGTCTATTGTGCGAGTGACAATATTACCCCCGACGCTGTCAGCAGTCTGGCTGCTGATAACCTGTGGAAGCATATGACTTATCCAGACCGTAGGGAAGCAGGCCGTGTAGCCGTGCGTTTCCTGATCTCGGCAGCACATGGCTTGGACACGCCGTACTACGGCTTCATAACAGCCAACTTGCTTACCAAGGAGGAAGCCCGCGGAATAAGTTCGGGAGGACTTCCAGAATCAACAATTACTGACATAGGCTGGAACGATTATGTGTGGGAGTTGTATGAGAAGAATGACCCCGAAGGCGCAGCGCAGGCCAAAGCAGCGGTGGAGGCACTGAGTCAAGATATCATTGCTGGCGGTGAACCCAAGCTGCCCAAGCCCGCTGAGTTGCCGTCGGACTTTGAGATCAAACCGTTGGTCCTCGGTTGCGTTCACCATAGGACTGGTTATGAGCACAATGAACTCCTCCGATCCGGCGCTGATGAGATAGCTAAAATGTTCAACGTCACGCTTGTGGCAAGCGACGCCAACGGTGACTATGCCAAACATGTGTCTGATATGGAAGCCATGATCGAAAAGGGCGTCGACGGCATCTTTGTGGACCATGGATCTACTGAAGCTATGGAACCGGTAATAAGGAGGGCTGTGGAGAAGGGAATCAAGGTCGTTACCTTTGACAATCCGCAGCCTAACGTCGAGGGTGTATCCTGCGAAATCGCTCAGGATGATTATGGTCACGCCTTTCTGGGCATCAGGCGTATGATCAGCGATGTCGGCAGTAGAGGCAAGTTTGGCATTGTCTGGATTGGTGGGTCAATCCCTCTAGGCAATAGGGTCCGCGTTTTGCGCATGATGCTTGAAACATATACCGAAATGGAGACCATTGAGTTTGGCGATTATGCCAAAGACTTTGCTGCCGATACTATGGACAAGACTCAAGCTGCCTTGCGAGCCAATCCCGACATCAAGGCCTTCTGGGTGACCTTTGATGGAATGGCCATAGGTGTCCACGAGGCCTTGATGGCTATGGGCCGTACTGATATCCCCCTCTATAGCGTTGACTGCAGTTCTGAGGACGTACAGCGCATGGCTGCTCCTGGGAGTCCATGGAAGCTAACGGCTGCTTCCGACGCGTCGGAGATTGGCCGCACAGCGATACTGGCCTTAATTGCTGCCTGCTATAACCAGCCGGTTCCCCGATATATCCGCATCCCAGCCTATGCTCTTACACAGGAACAGGCCCGCCAGATTCCCAAGGGGGAAGTTCCTCACCCAGTATCCCGTGCCGAAGCTTGGTCGCCATTCTTGGTAGCCTTGTATAACAAGATCCAGTCGCAGTAAGTTTTGACTTGTATGGGGGAAGTTTGCCTTCCCCCATACAAGTGGACAGGACTACGGAAGCACAGGAGGCATACTTTGACTGGGATTCCAAGATCTAGGTTCGAAGCCAGGGGCATTGTGAAGGACTTTCCTGGTGTGCGTGCTGTTGATCATGTTGACTTTGATGCATACGCTGGTGAAATTCATGCTATTGTGGGTGCCAATGGTGCTGGAAAGAGCACTTTATGTAAGATCTTTTCTGGCGTCTATCGTGCCGACTCAGGGCAGATCATGATCAATGGTCAGCAGGTCCACATCGATAGCCCATCTACTGCTAAGGCCCTTGGTATCGCTATTGCACCTCAAGAGGTAGATACTGCCCTGGTGCCTTATCTAACGGTAGCAGAGAACATAGCCCTCAGCCGCTTGGCAAGACAGAAGGCGGTTAGAGTAAACTGGAGTCAGATGTACTCCGATACTGAAAAAGTTGCAGAGGATGTGAAACTTGGTATTTCGGTACGGACCCCGGTTAGCCGGCTGAGTATCCACCAGCGGCAAAAGGTTGTTATTGCTCAGGCACTCTTTGCAAATGCAAGATTCCTTATCCTAGATGAGCCTACAGGGTCCCTCAGTTTGCGGGAAGTGGATCAACTCTTTGCTTTGCTCAGAGGTCTGATTGAGAAGTTTAACCTGTGCGTAATTTACATCTCTCATCGCATGCCTGAAGTCTTTGACATCGCCGATCGGATCAGCGTAATGCGTGATGGGAAGATGGTTGGCACTGTGCGACCTGATCATAGCTCCATCGACGAAGTTGTCTTTATGATGCTAAATCGGAGGAGGTCGGCCCTCAGGCGCATTCCTCGTGCCCATCCACCGGATAGGGACAGCGCAGTAGTGCTGAATGTTGAGGGCTTGAGGAGGGGTCGATTGGTAAATAATGTCACATTCGAGGTGCGGGAACGTGAAATCTTAGGCGTTGCAGGTTTGGTCGGTGCGGGCAAGACAGAGGTGGCTCGCATACTCTTCGGAGCTGATAAACCCGAAAGCGGCAGAGTCTATGTCAATGGCGAGCAAGTCCGATTGAATAGCCCAGCAGATGCCATGAAGCACGGGATCTGCTTGGTGCCGGAGGATCGCAGACAGGAGGGCATATTTATCGAATTTCCGGTTGTTCAGAATATCACACTTCCCAACCTGTCTCGCTTTTGCAAAGCTGGATTCATTCAGGCGAAAGAGGAGCGACGGGTTGCATCTGGCATAGTCGAGCGTTTGGGAATAATATGCCGGGATCTGAAGCAGAAAGTGAAATTCTTGAGCGGAGGTAACCAGCAGAAAGTCTCCATCGGTAAATGGCTAGTCGGTCCTGGTTCGGTGTTTATATTTGACGAGCCAACCAAAGGCGTTGATGTCGGTGCCAAGGAGGAGATATTCAGAATCGTTGCGGGTCTGGCTGATGCGGGAGCCAGTGTGATCTATTGTTCTGCAGAGCTAGAGGAGGTTCTGCGGATCAGCGACCGTATTCTTGTCATGTACGAAGGACACGTGGTATCCGAATTTGACGCTGACGCAGTAGACGAAGAACAACTGCTATTGTATGCTAGTGGGGGAGGAAAGAGCAGGATACATAGGACTGCTGAGACATCATGAGGAGAGTATGAGCTGAGATGAAGACGTCCAGGAGCTTTCAGTACTTGATGTTGCGCTACAGTACGCTTGGCGTAGTAGCCCTGGTGACGCTAGTTTTTACTATAATAAATCCAGCATTCTTGACTTGGGACAACGCCAGGGACTTGATGTGTTCCAGTTCGATTTTACTAGTGATGACCCTTGGGATAAGTGTCTGCCTTGCAGCCGAGGGATTCGACATATCGGCGGGAATGACTGCCAGCCTGGCGGGTGTGGTTGCAGCCGTGCTGCTGATTTGGTTTGAGGCGCCGGTATGGATTGCCATTTTCGTGCCCTTGATAGTAGGTGCACTGGTGGGCTT
>JALGWB010000121.1 GCA_025774405.1 bacterium | reverse complement strand
ACCAGATTCTCCTGAATTCGATGCATCTTCTTCCTTTTTTCACCTGAATCATCCCGATAGCCAAGCAAATGGAGCAAACCATGAATGACGAGTCTGAAAATCTCCTGCTCCAGTGGCAGCCGATAGCGACGGCTGTTGTCAGCAGCACGATCAGTCGAGATATAGATATCTCCCACCTTTTCAAAGATCAAACCATCCTCTGAGAGATCGAAAGCTATTACATCCGTGGGTCCATCCCTTCCCAGAGATTCTTTGTTGATGCGACTCATGCGAGAATCACTGACGAAGGTAATGCTTATTGCGAAAGAATTGACACCGTGCAGGCTGAAAACCTCATGGGTTGCAATCCTGATCCGTGATCTGAGATGGCTCAGCGGGCGAGGCAATCCCCTGATGTCGAGTGCGGAGCTAGATTGTGAATCTTCCATGCTTCCTCAGTGGTTGGAATCCACGACCCTTATTTAAGGTTAATTCAGACGCTGGGCTGAATCAAGAGCAAGCCTCCCAAGAGATATCGGCAACATCAGGATTTCGGCTTCGCTCTTTTCTTATTCTCATACTTGTCGAAGGCTTTTATAATCTCCTGAACCAGTCGATGCCTCACCACATCCTTGCCGGTCAAGTAGATGAACTTGATCCCCTGAACTGACTTCAATACCGATTGGATCAAGACAAGACCTGATTCCTCCTTGCGGGCCAGATCAATCTGAGTTATGTCACCCGTTATGACAGCCTTGGAATTGAAACCAAGTCTTGTAAGAAACATCTTCATCTGGTCAAGCGTAGTATTCTGTGCCTCATCAAGAATGACGAAGGAATTGTTCAGCGTGCGACCCCTCATGTAAGCCAGGGGTGCTACTTCGATTATGCCCATTTCCAGTCGCTTGCGTATCTTCTCAGCAGGCATCATCTCGTAGAGGGCATCATAGAGAGGGCGCAGATAAGGACCAACCTTCTCTGTATAGTCCCCCGGCAGGAAACCCAGACTTTCCCCTGCCTCAACCGCCGGGCGAACCAAAAGGATACGGTCAACGTCACGCCGCTGAAGTGAGGAAACCGCCTGAGCCATGGCCAGGTACGTCTTGCCAGTACCGGCAGGGCCAATGGCGAAGACGATATCGTATATCCGCATGGCTTTGACATATTCCTGTTGTCCATGGGTCTTGGCTCTGATGACCTTCTTGAGGTCGTGGTATTCCAATCGATTCTCATGGAGGGAAGACAGCTCCTGACTGTTTTCAGTAGCCATTGAAAGAGCATATCTGACATCTGCCTCACCTATGGCTATACCCTTCTTGGCACTGATCAACAGATCGTCAAGGATGGTGGCCAGGCGCTCAACCTCCTCCTCTGGACCTTCAAGCAGCATCTCTTCGCCACGAGCGATTATCTTGACATTGAATTCCTTCCTCAAAATCCTCAGGTTCGCATCATTCATGCCAAAGAGCTTGACCTGGTCGATCCCGACAAGGTCGAGTCTTCTGGTAACCATATGAGCCACGTCTTTCACCTCTGGATTAGAAAAAAGCACTGAAGCCCTTGACCCTCACACAAGGGAGCAAGAGCTTCAGTTGAAACCAACAATCTCTGTCAGATTCCTCGAAATCCTCTCCTGTCACCTGTTAACGATTCCACCACCCATACAGTTATCGGGGTATTCTGAGTTCCCAGCCAGGCATGATCAGGTCAGGATCGCTGATCTTGTCCTTGTTTGCCTCATATATCTTCGTCCACAGACGCCAGTCGTCATAGATCTCCCAGTAACCAGCAATCTTGGCCAACCATTCGCCTTCAACCACCACATGCGTATTGGGCAATCCTCTGGGAATTCTCAGGACCCAACCAGGATAGATGAGGGTCGGATCTTCGATCTTATCCCTGTTGGCTCTGAAAATCCTTGGCCACTTCGTTGGATCACTGTAGATCTCAGCATATCCTGAGATCTTATACAGACACTCACCCTCCTTGACAGTCCACTCCTTGGGAAGAGATTCAAGCTCCTTTATCTGGCGCTCAAGATCGGCAACTCTCGACTCGAGCGGCTTGAGCTCAGCGTCAACCTGTCTGAGCTTAGCCTTGAGGTCATCGATCTTCGCCCGCTCGGAGGCCAATCTGGACTCAGCGTCCTTAAGCCTTGCCTCCTGCTTCCTTGCCTCATCGGCAAGAGCTGAACAATAGGCTTCGCGCTCCTTCTTGGAGAGCTTCTGATACTCCTCCTCGGTGTAAAACTGTCCCTTCGATACATCCACCGCAAGCACGCTCGACGCCATCAGAGCGATGAAGGCGAGCGATATTGCGGCAAGTCCTACAATACCTAGACGAGACTTCATTTTTATCAGCTCCTTTTGAAATCTACCAGGCATCGTCCTGCCCACCTATCGCCCGCTACCCCTCATGAGGGCCTCGAGCTTCTTCTCGAGTTCTTCCGGCTTGCCCCTCAACTCATTGAGCCGAGCCTGCTTCTCACTAAGCTCGTTTTCGAGTTGCTCACGCTCAGCAGTGGCTTCAGCAAGATCCTTCTCGACCTGTGCGGTCTTGGCTTGCGACTGTTTAACCACCTCCGGGCCGACGGGACAAGGCGGTTTGGGACCACATCCAACTGTAAGCCCCAAAACGAGTAACCCCAGAATAGCCACCACCACCCAAAGCCGCCTCGTGAACATTATTTACCACCCCCTTCTGGTAAGTTGCTATACCGTTCACAACGAGTTTTCGCTCTGAACCTCCCAAACTCTAACAACCACCATCAAACCTTGTCAAGCCAAAATGGCTGACTTCGCTAATGCCATCCGATATGTTTGACGTCATCAGAGACAGATTCTGACAACTCCCGGTCCAGCCATCACAGGTCGAGCTTGATATGCAACTCCTTCAGATCAGCCTCATCTATTTCCGACGGACAATCATCCATCAAGGAAGCACCACTTGTTGTCTTGGGAAAAGCGATGACATCTCTGATGGTCTGCCTCCCAGAAAGTAACATGACGATGCGGTCAAAACCCAGGGCAATACCGCCATGTGGTGGTGCACCGTATTCAAAAGCCTCAAGCAGAAAGCCAAACCGACGATAGGCTTCCTGCCTTTCAAGCCCTATAACCTTCATGACCCGCTCCTGTATATCGCGCAGGTGATTTCTGATGCTCCCGGAGCCCAACTCCACCCCATTGAGCACAAGATCATAGACTCGACCCCTCACCCTACCGGGCTCTGTCTCAAGAAATCCCAAATCTTCCTCATAGGGCATGCTGAACATATGGTGAGCAGGAGCCCATCTATTCTCCACCTCATCCCATTCGAAAATCGGAAACTCAGTTATCCAGACAAATCGATATATACCTTCGGTGACCATTCTTGCTACGTTGGCAAGCTCCAGCCTCACCTGCCCAAGCGCCTTAAGAGATCGCAGGCGGTCACCTGCAACAATAAGTACAAGGGCTTGAGAGCCTCCAGCAAGCTCGGCAAGCTCTTGAATCGCCCTGTCCGTGAAATACTTCAATATACCGCTTGGTTTACCATCAATGATCCTGCCCCAGGCAAGCCCGGCTGCGCCCGCCTTGCGTGCAGTGAGCTCAAGCTGCTCAATCCCCTTGCGGGATATCGAGGCGCCTTCCCCGGTGACAATTGCAAAGGCACCACCATCATGTGCAGCCTCCTTGAGCAGATCCGACTGGCTCTCGGTCACAAGTGGAGTTATCTCCCTTATTTCAAGCCCGAACCTGAGATCAGGCTTGTCTGTCCCGTATCGAGCCAGGCTTTCAGCATATGTCAATCTGGGAAACGGGGTCTCGATCTCGACACCGATGGTGGCTTTGAAGACATGTTGCATCAATCCCTCAGCCAGGTCGAAAATGTCATCTTCCTCCACGAAACTCATCTCAATATCGATCTGAGTATGCTCTGGCTGACGATCAGCTCGGAGATCTTCATCACGCAAACACCGAGGCAGCTGATAATACCTGTCGAAACCAGCGATCATGAGAATCTGCTTATAGAGCTGCGGTGACTGAGGGAGTGCATAGAATTTCCCTGGATTCAGCCTGCTCGGGACAAGAAAGTCCCTTGCTCCTTCTGGAGTGCGCTTGACCAGCATGGGAGTCTCTATCTCGAGGAAACCTTTCTGATTGAGATATTGCCTGACAGCCTGGGCTGCATGATGCCTGCGAATGATATTCTCCTTGAGCACCTGGTTTCTGAGGTCAAGATACCGATACCTGAACCTAAGGTCTTCATTGGCCTGAGCTTCATCTTCTATAACGAAGGGTGGTGTTCTGGCTTCGTTGAGAATGCGCAGTTTTTGAGCTCTCACCTCAACTTCACCGGTCTTGAGGTCCGGATTGACCATCTCATCCGGGCGGGCATCGACCACGCCTTCGACAGCGATCACATATTCCTGCTTCAGCCTTCTCGCCTTCGCCATAAGATCAGGCTGATCGGGTTTGAAAACAACCTGCGTAATGCCCTCACGATCACGAACGTCAATGAAGATGACGCCACCATGGTCGCGCCTGCGATGCACCCACCCCATCAGCGTCACCTGCTCACCGACATTACTCTTCGCGAGTTGCCCACAGGTATGACTCCGCTTAAGCCCCTGAATGCTCTCACTCAAGATCAGTCCCTCCCAGACGTTTCTTCAGCCAACCAGCAACACCTGATTGCTCGACCTCGTATTGCTCACCGGTAGTCATATCCTTTACCTTTACGATCCCCCTTGAAATCTCATCTGAACCAATGATGACGGTGAATCGTACTCCAAGCCTTGAAGCGGTCCTTAATTGTCGATCGATCTTGCGCTCGTCAAATTCAAGCCAGACTCGGAGGTTAAGCCTGAGATCCCGGGCAAGCTCGAAAGCCTTCTCGAAGGCCTGACCCCCCATCGGAGCGATGAAGACATCAACAGATTGGTTGGTCTCGAGATTGACACCATCGATCTCGAGAGCCTGCCCTATCCGTTCCATCCCAGCTGAAAAGCCGACCGCTGGCATGCTTGGTCCGCCAAGATCCTCAACAAGCCTGTCATAGCGCCCACCGCCACCCAGTGAATTATCAATCCCTGAAGCCTCATGGAAGACTTCAAAAACTGTTCTGGTGTAGTAATCAAGACCCCTGACCAGCCTGGCATCAAGATAGGATTCAACCCCGCCCAGCTTTATGAGGCGTTTGACCTCTTCAAGGTGATCGCGGCATGGCTGGCAAAGAACCTCGCCAATTTCAGGGGCCTTCGCCACAACAGCCTTACACTTCTTCTGCTTACAATCGAGCACTCTGAGGGGATTGCGTGCAAAACGCTCATGACAGTCCTGACAGAGATGCTTAAGGTTTCCCTCAAGGAATGACTTCACGATACCTGAGTACTCGACTCTGCATTTTTCGCATCCAAGGCTGTTCAGTCTCACCTTAAGCCGCTTTAAGCCAATTGCACGAAGAAAGTCCCAGAGCAGGACAATCGCTTCCGCATCGGCAACAGGACTCGCAGTGCCTATTACCTCGATTCCCAGCTGGTGGAACTGACGATAACGCCCTGCCCCTGGTCGGTCGTATCTGAACATAGGACCCATATAGAACACCTTGAGCACCTTTGCACGTTTATCAAGATTGTGCTCAAGATAGGCCCTGATGACCGACGGTGTGGCCTCAGGCCTGAGGCTCAGCCTCCGTCCTTTCTTATCCTCAAACGTGTACATCTCCTTCTGCACAACATCAGTGCTGAAACCGGTACCCCGCTCGAAGACCTCCGTGGATTCAAAGATCGGTGTTCTGATCTCCTGGTATCCATATCTGATGCATATCGTGGCAAACTCCTCTTCAATGAGGCGCCACCTCGAAGCCTCCTCGGGCAGAATATCGTGAGTACCCCGCATTGCTTTGAAACGTCTGGTCATGCTTCCCACTTCCTGATTATAAGATAGCCAAAAGTAACACCAGCGGCGTCCGCAGCAAAATCCCAGAAGCTGCTCTCCCTGCCCGGAATATATGCTTGATGCAGCTCGTCGAGCAATCCCAGGATTATGCCTCCGTAGAGGTATGGCCTTCGACGGGTCTGAGACCAGTATCTTAGCGTAACCCCAAATATGAAGTACTCTATGAGATGAGCAAGCTTGTCGAAACCAGGAAAGAGTCCCTGCTGAATCCCGAGCTTTGGAATCGAAGATACAATGAGCATCACCGATGCCCAAACCACGGCTGGCAACCATCTGCGTCTGTGTAACTCAAGGCCCTGCAAGTATCCTCCCTGTCAGCTATAGGAATGCAAACCACCGAAGATCAACGTTCCAAAAATCGTGAATATGGTAAGCGAAAAACCAACGATTGAAACCACTGCAAGCAATCTACCTCTCAGACCTCGAACAAGTCTTGCATGAAGATAAACAGCATAGACAAGCCAGACAACAAGTGAAAGCACTTCCTTTGGATCCCAGGACCAATAGGCACCCCATGCCTTCTTCGCCCAGATGGCTCCCGCCACCAGTGCACCGGCTGTGAAAAGTGGGAAGCCGAGGCTGATTGCTCTGTACGTGAGGTCTTCGAGCGTGGTGTCAGTGGATTTACGGCCCACGAGATAGATGAGACTTGATACGAAGGCAATGGCGAAAAATGTCTCTCCAAGGGCTGCCAGGGAAACATGAATGTAGAGCCAG
>JALGWB010000120.1 GCA_025774405.1 bacterium | reverse complement strand
GAAGAACCCAGGAGTGGTAGGCGTGACCGAGCTCGTGAGCAAGGGTCATCATCTCACTGTAGTTGCCAGAGTATGTCATGAAGATGCGTGTTTCCCTGGTTACCGGAAAGCTTGTGCAGAATCCACCGGGTGCCTTACCGGGGCGATCTTCAGCCTCAATCCATCGCCTTTCGATTGCCATTCGGGCGAATTCGCCAATTTCCTCAGAGAAGGAGGAGAGATGCTCGACGATGAACTCAGCTGCCTGCTCGTATGTGTATTTTCTTTCATGAGCCTGAATGGGAGCAAGCTGGTCATACCAGCGGAAGGCATTAATTCCAAGCATACGTTTCTTGGCACTGACAGACTTGGCCATCGCATCCCTCGCACTGGCAACAGCATTCCACATTGCATCAATTGTCTCGTGTCGAACTCTCCCCATCATCAGGGCTTCGAGTGTGGGCTCCTCCCATCCGCGAGCCTTATAAAGACTGAGTCTGAAGCCAGCCATGGCGTTAAGCTCCAGGGCTATAAGACCCTGTATTGTTTGCCAGGCCCGTTCAAACTTCTCGAAGGCGACTCTTCTTACCTGACGGTTTGGGGACGCCATTTTGTTGGCAAGCTGACCTATGGAGATCTCCTTTTCCAGTCCATCTTCTGTCCATTCGACTCGAAGGTCGCCTGTGATCTTTGAATAGAGGCGGTTCCACGCATGATAGCCATTGACGGCGAGCTCAGTGGCTAGCCGCTCGAGTTTGGATTCCATCTTGAGACGGGCATTGCAACGCCGTTCGTTCCAGTAGAATGCCATACCCGCAAGTTCGGGTTCTTCCATGAAGCGAACCCACGTTTGATCATCAGTTTGGACTGCGAGCTCCTCCAGGTCAGTCTTAATCTGCTCGAGCTGGGCTTCAAGTGAGGTTGCCTGCTCAACGTGTATTCTTGCCCGTTCGTCGCCGGTATCCTGCGACGCAAGACAGTAGGCGAAGCTTGCTCCATGATGGAGGCGCATGTCGATATCCTGAACGAACTTGAAGAGATCGAGCCATGAGCGGTAAGTCATCGGCTCGAGCTTTCGGGGAAGCTGTGATACTTTCCTGGCAGCCTGCCGGATATCGGCGGCGACCTTTTCTTGAAAACCAGCAAATTCCTTCGATGATGATCCACCCGGGAAAATCGAATCGAGATCCCAGCTGAATTTCGTAGAGGGATTGGACATTTCCTTGACCTCCGCATCAGCAACTTTGCTCCAAGTAGCTTACTTCATGCTCCCTCATTTTGCAAGGGCGCCCGATGCTCACGGGGATGGACGAAAGAATGGCATGGGAGATTGAGGGTCATTCGAGGACACTGAAGACACCGGTGAAGCCAGCTCAAGCATGGGTTCTTCTCCGAGCGACTGTAATTCTCGAACCTGGCTGAACGCAAGTCGGCGGATTTGACCACATATTCCATCTGTGCTAATCTTCCAGTAAATACGGGCTTCCATCGTGAGAGCAGCTTGGAGCGCTTAGCATGATTCGTACCGATGTGCGGTTTATGTCGCTATCTTGGGTGATGGGTTTGCTGGCTGGAGCCACTGTCGGAGCAACTGCAGGCTCGATTATGGCGATGAGGACTGTTGCACGGAACATCATCGGACTAACCCTCGACGGCTTGATGATAGGTATCTATCTTGGCTTGATCTATGGTGCAGTCTGGGCAGCTGCAGGACTTCTGTGTGGATTAGCCTTTGTTATTGCTGCACGGTGGATAAAGCAAGTCACCCTGCTCAGGGTCTATGCAGCCTCGTTCGGCATCGCTCTGGCGATTTATCTTTTCCTCACCTGCATGCGACTCTACAATGAAGATCTCTATTTCTACAAGTACTCCTTCATCAATTCTCTTCAGGCGATGCGCATCTTCTTCGCTATTCGTACAATTGCAATTACCGCTGTCGCCATGGCTGCTGGCTACGTCAACTATCGCCTCCTCAAAAGTCGTCCAAAAGCCTTCTTGATATCTCTTTTCCTCGTCATCGCTTTCTCAGGAGTGATTGTTGGTCTGGGGAATCGTGAGTCTGAACAAATGACAGCGATGAGATTGCCACCTGCTCGGGAGGTCATAGCTGCACCACCCATCGTGCTAATCGGTTGGGATGGCGCAACATGGGTTATAATGGACAGGATGATCAGTGAAGGGCGAATGCCCAATGTCACTCATCTCATCACGAATGGTGCCAGAGCTAACCTGAAGACACTTTCGCATACGGTTTCACCTGAGATCTGGACAACAATCTATACAGGTAAGGGCAAGGCCCAACATGGAATCTGTGGCTTTGACTATTATCTCATACCCGGAATAAGGCGAGCAGTTGTTCCTCCAGAACGTGGGTTGGGAATCGCACGGCTCATTGCCTTCGCGCTCAGGCACAAATGGATCGATGTTGTCGTCGCAAATCGATCCCTGAGACGGTCGACTCCCATCTGGTGCATAATGAACCAGATGGGTCGAACTGCAGGCGTTGTTGGTGCGCTGGTGACATGGCCGGCTGAGGAGATTGAGCCTTTCCTGATAACCAGCATAGCAGGTGATGTGGCAGATAGGATTCGTCGTGGGATTGTGGGTCCGGAGGCGCTGCGAAAGGAGGAGGTCTTCTATCCCAGCGATTTCGATGAAACAGCTATCGAGATGATCCTTGAAAACAAACGCTGGGAGACTAAGGTGGGACCATATCTATACGAGCAGTATCGCCCCTACCTTTTCATTACTTATACGAATCAGCCGGATGGTGTACAGCATCTGTACTGGAAATGGATGGAGCCACAATATTACAGCGATGTGACCGAAGCGGATGTTGCTCGCTATGGTGACGTTATTGAGAATGAATATGTTTTTCTGGATAGTATACTTGGTGAGTATCTCGAAATTGCGGGTGACAGTACGACCATAATGATTGTCTCCGATCATGGCTTTAGCCCAACCTACAGAAGTTTGCAACAGGCAGGCCACTATCATGGTCCCGACGGCATCTTCATTGCCTGTGGTCCGCCGATAAAGGCTGGCATCGAGCTTGAAAATGCAACCGTGTTTGATATCGCTCCAACGATTCTGGCACTTGCTGGCTTGCCTGTGCCGGAGGACATGGAGGGGACGGTGCTCCAGGAGATGATAGTCCCTGAGTTTCTGGCAACACATCCCATACGGAAGATTCTCACCTATGAGACCCGAAGGCTGACGGGAGCAGTTCGGAAGTCGGGTGTTGAGAAGGACATCCGCAGGAAGCTTAAAGCTCTCGGCTACATTGCACACTAATGGGGTCGGAGCCAAAAACGTGCACACCCTTCTGAGAGCCAAGGCCAGTCAGGAATGGAGTCTGCCCAGCCGGTCCTGATACTTTCAGATTGCATTGATGAGACTCTGGAGGGATGAGACAGGATCGCTGCCGAGATTCATCCGAAGGATGCGACGTGACCTTTCCTTCAGCGCAAGATAATCACCGATTGCCTGTGCACGGATGAGATTCCCAAATGTTAGAGTGCTCTGGGGAATTGCAAGATCGACCGTCGGTTCATCCACGAGCTGAAGAAAGATTCCGGTGTTTGGTCCACCCTTATGCAGCTGACCCGACGAGTGGAGAAAGCGAGGACCGAAGCCCAGCGCGGTGGCAAGTCTGAATCTGTTTCTAACTCTCTGCCTCAAGGTTTGAAGATGAGACAGGATGGTATCGCTGCGGGGAAGAAATGCCTGGATGGTGAAATAGTCACCCGGTCTCGCTGAGGATAGGAGTTGCCCAAGCGCAGTCTTGACTATTCCGGTAGCTGCTGGAAGATTGATCTCGTCTTCGATAGTCATGGCAAAGGATCCGCCTGCAATTGCTTTGCGCGCCATATCCTTGGCAAGTTGCACGTCGGGTTGACTAAAGGGATTCACGCCCAGGGCAGCTGAAGCCACTGCAATTGCGAATTCCCAAACAAACATATGACCGCCAAGATCATACCCATCGGCCAGGCACAGGTGGAAAACCGGGAATCTTGCCTGGGAAAAGTGTCTGAGTTTCTCCTGAAGCATGTTCGTTGTTGCGTTAGCGAGCGATATTCCGGCCAGAAGGCGGTCCTGAGTGTATTCGGCTGGTTCACCTAGGCTCTCATGGGTTATGGGAACAATCCCCTTACCGTCTTTACCAGTACTTTCAGCAATGAGCTGCTCGATCCAGTCGGGGAAGGGCTCAAAAGCCGTGTCGGTAACAAAAGTTACCTTATCGCACCCCTTAAGTGCCAACTCAACAAGCGTAGCACCAAGGTAGAGCCCGGGATTATTCTCGACAGCAACCTCCGGTTTACACGAGGCAGCGCTTCTGGCTGCACGCTCAAGCAAAGTAGCAATGTCTATGCCAACAAGTGCAGCCGGAACAAGACCGAAGTGTGAGAGTGCGGAGTACCGACCGCCAACGTCAGGTGGAGTCAGGAAAAGGTGCTTGAAGCCATTGGTTCTTGCGAGCTCCGCAAGCGGTGTTTGAGGATCGGTTATTGCAACAAAGCGACAACCAGGGTTTGGTAGCCTCTCGCCGAGCTTCTGGAAGAAGTATCGAAAGAGAGCCATCGTCTCCTGTGTGGTACCCGATTTGCTTGCGACGATGAAAAGGGTTCGCTCTAGATCCAGACTGCCTTCGATCTGCTTTATCTCAGCCGGGTGGGTGGTATCAAGGACGAAGAGCTCTGGATATTCAGGCTGCTTCCCAAAGACGCCATGGAAGACCTCTGCTGCAAGGCTGGAACCGCCCATTCCCAAGAGTACAACGTACCGTATCTCTTCAGCCCTGATCTGATCGGCAATCCTCTGGATCTCGCCGACATGCTCTCCCATCTTTTCAGGAAGATCGAGCCAGCCCAGGCGGTCAGTGATCTCCGGCTGGTGGGATTCAGACCAGACTCTGAAATCTCTTGACCATATTGCGGCTGTGATGCTGTCA
Organism: bacterium; assembly: GCA_025774405.1. GTDB lineage: Bacteria > Arandabacterota > Arandabacteria > Arandabacterales > Arandabacteraceae > JALGWB01. The sequence continues at coordinate 1,794 of JALGWB010000120.1, read as the reverse complement.
CGTTTCCAGCTGAGAAGCCTTCCTGCGACTGCATCAGCGAATTTGCCAAGATTGAAATCCATCTGTATAGGTGAGTTCTGACTCATGCTGAATCCTTCGGCTTGAGGTAGCGTGCTTCGATTGCCTTGACCTTGTTGAGACGTCGAACATGACGCTCCTCTCCACTGAAACGTGCGGCAAGGAACGCATCCAGAACCTCCTTTGCCAGCTCAATCCCAACTATCCTGGCACCCAGCACAAGCACATTTATATCATCATGCTCAACACCTTGATGGGCTGAGTAGGTATCGTGACAGGTGCCAGCTCTTATCCCAGGAATTTTGTTAGCCGCAACTGATGCGCCCACACCGCTTCCACAGATGACCACACCTCGCTCAACTTCACCGCTGATGACAGCCCTGGCAACTTTCTCGGCATAGTCGGGATAATCAACCGGGTCAGGGCTGTTGGTTCCCAGATCTATGACCTGGTGTTGCGAGGCTTTCATATGGGATATCAATTTTTGCTTCAGCTCGAAGCCTGCATGGTCACTTCCTATTGCGATTAACATGACTTATCTCCTTATGAGGTGTAATGCCCTTGAGACGATCTCGCTCACATTAAAACCAAGCCTATCATAGACAATTTTCCCGGGTGCTGAGGCACCGAAGCGATCCAGGCCTATTGCATCGCCCTTTGGTGTTGTGAATCGTTCCCAGCCGAGCGTTACCCCGGCTTCAATTGACAGTTTTGGCACTTCAGGGGGAAGGACTTGCAGGCGATAGTGTGAGGATTGTTCAGCAAAGAGTTCCCATGAGGGCATTGATACGACTCGCGATTTCACACCGAGTTTTTTGAGTTTGAGATCTGCTTCGAGTGCAAGATGAACCTCGGAGCCAGTTGCAAGCAAAACAATGTCGGGTTGTCCGTCACTGTCGGTGAGTATATAAGCACCACGTCTTGTACCATCACCTATTGGAAAAGAGCTGGCATCAAGCGTGGGCACGGCCTGGCGAGTAAGTACGATGGCAACCGGGCCCTTACGCTCCAGCGCAATTTGCCACGAGACAGCGGTCTCGTTGGCATCTGCTGGTCTTAAGACTGTCAAGCCTGGAATGGCGCGCAGGCTCATGAGCTGCTCCACTGGCTGATGAGTGGGACCGTCTTCCCCAATTGCTACACTATCATGCGAAAAGACGAAGATAACATGTGCCTGCTGCATCGCTGCAAGCCTTAGGGCGGGGCGCATGTAGTCTGAGAAGACCAGGAAGGTTGAGCCATATGGCAGAAGGCCTCCGTGGAGGGCGATCCCGTTCAGGATACCAGCCATGGCAAGCTCTCGCACACCGAATCGGAGGTTGCGTCCATCAGGATGATCAGGGTCGAAGTCAGGATAGTCGGTAAGCAGTGTCTTGGTTGATGGGGCGAGATCAGCAGAACCACCGATCAGAATTGGCAGAGAACGGGCGATGGCATTGAGCACCTTACCTGAGGCTACTCTGGTTGCAATTGGACCCTGGTCATTGCTGAACCCCGGTATAGGGGCCTCCCAGTTTGGAGGAAGCTTCCCGGTCAGGATACTGTCAAGCAGCAATGCCATATCGGGAAATCTCTTGCAAAAGCCTTCCACAAGGTCAAGCCACTGCTTGTGGGCCTGCTCACCCCGTAAACGGGCTTGATCGAAGCGGGCTCTTGTCTCACCAGGGACATGGAAGACGGGTTCCACTGGCCACCCGAGAGCCTTCTTGGTTGCCAGGGTTGCTTCTGCTCCAAGTGGGGAACCGTGGGCTTCAGCGCTGTCCTGTTTTGGGCTAC
>JALGWB010000119.1 GCA_025774405.1 bacterium | reverse complement strand
CCAGGCTCAAAAAGATAGGTAACCTCCTCCGGGGGTAATTCGGAAAGATAGCCCTGACAACCCTGAGAGTAATCATGCACCAAGTAGGTGCTACTACCGTCGGGGTGTCTTATGTCCATCGCTATGATATCGTCAACCATTGTCGGCTCAGTACCGAAGCAGTCGCCAGCTAGAACGATACGGGCTCCCACAGCAACATTAAGTGTGACAGCGACGTCAAAAAACAGTTCACCAGGATGGGAAACTGGCCGAAACTCAACACCACTAGTAATCTCAACTATAGGCAAGTCCATCTCTTCAACTATCCAGATAGATTTTGCTAGGACCATTGAACTGAATGCGATAGCATCCCCAAGTGGTGACCAATCCGGTTCGCTACCCCCCCCTCCAAACTGAGCTGTGACGAGGACTGGCTCTCCTCCTTTCGATGGGATCACCCAGATCCCAGTCCCAGTCGGCGATCCATAGACCTCACCGACGTAAGCGATCATGGATCCATCCGGTGACCACGTAGGGTGGGACTCATAGCTTGGTGAATCTGTTAGTTGAATCTCGGCGCCACTGCTTAGATCAACCGCCCATATGTCCCAATTACCGTCCCGTTCCCGCGCAAAGGCTATCTTGGTACCATCTGGTGACCAGGCAGGTGCTAGATCCTGATCCGGTCCGCCGGTAACCTGCTCCAGCCGACCGCCGGCAGGCCGAATGATCCAAAGGTCACCGTCGCGGGAAAATACGATCATGCTGTCATCCGGTGACCAGTCCGGCATTTTATCCAGGCCTCCGTAGGTTACTTGCTGTGGAAACGTGCCGTCGGGGGATATTGTCCAAATATCGCCTGATTCTGAGATGGTTCCCCGCTGGTAGGCGATTCTATCTCCAGAATGGGACCACGCAGGGTAGAGGTTCAACGCCTCGTCGGATGTTACCTGCACGAGCTCACCGCCTTCTGCAGGCACTCTGAAAATCTGCAGACCACCCCTACGGTTCGAATGGAATACCAGTTCCGAGCCAACAGGTGACCAATCAGGACCATGGTCATTCTTGAGTACCTCAGGCGGTGTGACCTGCCGATACGTTTCCGCTGACACAGTGAGAGCAATCAGACCCACAAACACACCAGCCAACAACTGCCGCTTCATTCGATACCTCCTCGTCCCTACACTCATTCCAGGACTCGTCAGTTGCTTGTATTATTATGATATACTTGCCGTACAATCAGAATCAACTTAATTTCTGCCGGTTTCCTCGGCCTTGCGTCTATAAGTGGCAGACGGCACGAGCACCTCGGAGTCGCCTCGGCCGCTGGTGCGCCCGCTGCTATAGCTGTAGCTGGCTTTGGCGCTGTAGCTGAGGGCCATCGAATCAGACGGGGTGAGAAGACGTGGAGAACCAGAAGGGTCTGAGGAGTAGGAGTTTGCGTGTAGCATTGTTCGGCCAGAGCCGGAAGAGCTAATAATAAGTGCATGTTTGCTTGAATCAAATTCAGCGACAAAATGGGACTCGCCCGTGAACGGGTTATGTCCGACTAGAAACCGTACGAAAGAGACTTAGATATTGTCTTTGTAATTCGATTTCCTGGCGGTTTTGCCTTAACGACCTTTGCCACTAGCGGTCTTCCAGCTCAGCCGGTGTTTTCACCTCAGCGATCACATGGGTGATGAAAGCACCAGCGGCGGCTAGAACAAGCAGCGAGAAGCCAAAGGTCAGGCAGTCGTCCAGGGACTTAAAGACTCGTATGAAAGGTGTACGAAGCAGACCTGGCTGTCAGCAGACAGGATGATGACCTTCCAGAATGTGCAGCTGTTGAGTTATGAGCGCATGCAGAACATGATGGTATTGGTACCCTGTGCAATGTATTTTGCCTGTGTCTGGGGGACAGGGCCAGATTGGGAATGCTTGCACATCACGCCCTGAGGACAGCCAGGAGGTTGTTCGGGATACCCGATTTCAGATACTGTGCGTTGACCGATGGGATAAAAACGCCCTTACAGGCCCCCACAACGCCTTTTGTTGCCCGACTGCTCTCGGGACAACAGCATTTGCAAACCTGCATGTTCGACACATGAAAATCCTCGGGAAACTCCACACGATCCTGGCTATTGACGAATCCAGCCGAACAGGGTTATTATAACTTAACACGACAGCTTTGCTGCAACCACACAACGCCCGATTGCGAGATCTGCTATTCCTTGAGATCCATGTGAGGAGTATGAGGAGGAAAGATGGAGCATTTCGACCAAATTGCCAGCCAGATTGAAAAACTCAGCAACGACAACCGCCAGCAAAGGCGCCTGCAGAGGCTTCTTAATCGTACCATCAATGCTTTCGAAAAGGGATCCACAAGAGAGGCCGTTGAAGCCGTTGAACAGGAGCTCGCTGCGATTCTCGAGAAAGCCAAGGGGATCGCGCGGAGAATAACCAAAAGGATAGAGAGGTAAACCAATGACCGCTGGATTCCGACTCAAGCAAATAGTGATAAGCGGCTTCAGGGGTTATGGACCGGAACCCGAGGTCATCGATCTTGACGCACCAGTCATCATTCTTGTCGGCAAGAATCGGAGTGGTAAGAGTAGCACCCTTAACGCAATTGAGTGGGCTATTTACGGCAGTGAAGTTGTGGGCAAGAAGATGGGGATCGAGGAACGTAAGGGTTGGCAGGTTATCAATCTTGCAGCAAAGCAAGCAGCAGTAGAATTGACAATCTCAACTCCCAGTGGTGACCTAAAAATCACACGACGAGCTGGCAAGCGTAGCAGCCGCTCCGACGACACATTCTTCTATATTGACACCAATGGCAAGCAAAGGGGCAGCGAGTCCGAGTTATGGGCAAAATTGGGACTCGATGCAAAGGATTTCATGAGCTCCGTTTATCTGCATCAGGAAGTCATCAGAGACATTCTCGTCACCACTCCAAAGGTTAGAAGGGACGCTCTTGACAGACTGCTTGGAGTCTCAGACCTCCATGCATTACAGACGGCATTTGATAGCATAAAGCGCTCAAGATATGAGAATGCAATAGGTACAATGCTCGAAGAGCTTGAGAATCTTATCGAGGCACGCACTAAAGGCTACCGCGAGGACATCGAAGAGGCACAAGAAGAAGCCCCCACAATCGGATTAACAAAATCCGACTTAACCCTTGCTGGCCTCAGAAAGCAAGCATCCAGCGTGAACAGGCTCATCAGAGAGATTGCCAGGAAAGCCAAGGTCAAGATCGATAAGATCTCCCTGCCGTCGAGAGCGAGCGAATACAAAGACTTTATGGGCGATCTTAGATCCACTATCGAGACCCTGCGCAGCCAAAACCCCGCAGCCAAGTCCCAGCGGAATCTCTATCGCAAACGCGGTGAACTTGAGAAGCTCAGCGGAGAGTATCAATACGCTGCTGAAAGGCTACGGGAAGTGAGAGATGAGATAAGAAGCATTGAGAAGCGCCACGGCAAACTCAGCAGACTGAGGAAGGAACTGAAGAATCTTCAACGCCAGGAGACTCTAATCACCAGCAAGCTAAACCAGATCTCGGAGCGGATTTCAATTGTCGAACAGACAATAACCTATCTTTCGAGCCTGCCGATCAAGACAAGGAAGGTTCCGTGTCCCGCCTGTGAACAGCCGGTTGATCCTGTACACCTGCTCGATCGCTTGAAAGTTGTGAAGAAGCAGGCATCGAAAGAGGTCAAGGATCTGGTTGCAAAACGCGAGGATATTGCGAGCAAGATCAGACAGACCAAACGCACCATCGCCAATCTCGAGCAGCTATTCAAGGAGGATCTGCCCGACGCCGAAGCCAGCTGCAATTCTGTAGTGAGATCCATTGCAAAGGCAATCGGGAAGAAGCTAAGAGACTCAGATGATCCCTTAGCAGCGGTTGATGACCACGTCGAGAAGATCGAGCGAAGCCTGGAGCGCAACAAGACTCTCCTGGAGGAGTATAATAGCGCCCTTAGGCAGGTCGAAGAAGTGCTCGACAGGATCGATCTCATAGGTCGAATGCTTAATACAGCCAACAAGATAAGGCAGGTTCAGGCTGTCACAAAATCGAGCGAATGGAAAGGTCTCAACCAGCAACAATCCAGGCTATTCCAGATACTCGATGATATCGAAATCCTCTCCAGGGCAGTTGCGAGGGTGCGTGAAAGGGTGACCAGTCACAAGTTGCAGGCTGCCGGGGTGCGTATCGTGGAGTATTACCGAATGCTGGTGAGGCGACCCGATTTTGACAGTATTGAGATCAGTCAGCAAGACTTCGATGTCTATGCAGTCACAAATGGTAAGAAGCAAAAGGTGATCTCAATCTTCAATCAAGGTGATATGAACTGCGTAGCCTTGAGCATCTTTCTGGCTCTGGCTGTAAATCAGGGCAGCGAGGGACCGGAATTCGTTATGCTCGATGATCCTTCTCAGAGTCTTGATTCCACGCAGAAACTCAGATTGGCGAATGTTATAGACCATGCAGCCAGGGCCAAGCAAATCCTGCTTGCCACCATGGATGGGGAGCTTGCAACCCACCTGAGAAAGAAGATTTCGAGGCGAAAGTACATGTACAAGTTCAGTGATTGGGACCCGACCAAAGGCCCCAGGATCAGTGAGGCATAGATTTGGGATTGAGCATAAACACCAGGGCTGCTCTCGGAAAGCTTTATGATAAACATCCGACCGAGTTCGGCAAGATAATTCAGAAGATCCTGGCACTTGCGCTCAAGGATCTCGGATATCAACTTGTCGAAGAGCGGACAGTTCAGGGTGTTGATATCGATATCATACACACCACCACAGGTGAGAAGAAAGCCATAGAGGTCAAGACATGCCTTCACCGCGAAGTCTCAATTGGTCCAAAGGATACAGATGGGCTCTCTCGCCGAACCGGTGATGGCTATCGCTCGTACCTGGCTATTCTCAGTCTGCCACTTTCGGTTTCCCTGGGCTGGCTTGTTGTGCCAGCAGACGGTTTTGAGGCTGGTAGATATGGGGTACTAAGCCTCAACAGCCGACGTGACGGAAAGTTCTCTGAGGCGGTCAACCAGGTATTTGAGAGGCGATTTGAAGCTATGGCGGATGAGCTCCTGGGCTGTGAGAAAGGAACTGCCCTCAGCTTTCTCAAGCAAGTCTACGGAATCTAAGCTCCCTCGCATTGCTTGCTTAAGTCAGCCAGGTGTGGTACGATAAATATAGGGGTGAGAGCAATGAAGCTTGTCGCAGTTCTTTTGACCTTACTGGCCATTCTTCCCACGTTCACAATCCATGCTAAGGGAAACCCTCAGGCATCTCAATCGCAGAACCCCAAAATGATCTCCAGCGAACGTGATGACTCACTGGCAGTCCTGAGATCACTCCATGGCAAGCGGGAGCGCAGACTTTTCAGATTGCAGCAGTGGGCCAAACGACTTAAGGGTGATATGAAAACCATCTACGAAACCTATGGATTCCCATCAAGCAGGTATCGCGAAGAGATGATGGGACGTGTGACGGAGAAATGGACATATCTCTCCGATGGTTTCGAATTCACATTTAGAGAGAGTAAGCTCATTAAGACACGGCGCTTCAACCCATCATCACTGTGATCTAAACCACTTCATGGTTATCGTTCGCAATCTGTCCATCCTGTGTATTTCTTGCGATACGTGCCAACTGGACGCGTGCTATATGCTGCCTTGAGATTCAGACAATACCCATCTTCGAACACGCTAAGGAACGATTACCAAAAAGGCGTCCTTCGTTGCTCAATGTCCCTGGATTCTATCAGTTCCCCTCGTCATCGATTGGGTTTTACCCATGTCCTCGAGCTCGGCTACAAGTTGCCCGGCCTGATGAAGCTCAAGCGTGTCTTGTCTTTGGTCTGGCACTCTTCGCTACTGACCGTTGCTTATCAACCCGCTCCTGCAGGTGGGTTCTAAGATGCCTGCTGTCGGGCCTGACGATCACTTCCACCTCATAAGGTATCTCGAGGAGATCTTCTTGCGTTCCCTTCAGCTTCTGTCTCACCACATCCGAGAGCTCGACATCCATTTCGTAGCCCACGCTGTTCCGCCCCAATTTTGCCGCAACTTTATTCGTGGTGCCAGAGCCCATAAAAGGATCAAGGACTGCTTCTCCAACGAAGGAAAAGAGTTTGATGAGACGATATGGGATCTCCTCCGGAAAAGCGGCAATGCCCTCCTCAGGGCGGTTTCTTACAGGAAGCACGTTCGTTATGTTCCAGGTGGTTAGATACCACTTCCCTTTTTGATATTCTTCGACTTGAATCGCTGAGGCTCTCTTAACATCCTCCGGTACGCTTCTGTAATCGAACTTCCCTTTCTGGAATATCAGGATTGACTCCTGAATGTTGTCAGGATAGAAATACATGGGATACGGATGCTGCAACAGCACGCCACTTCTACGGCTGATACGAATGTAACCTTCCGGCTTGATCCATATGACCCTGTCCCGGTAGTTGAAACCCTCTTCTACATAAACACGCGTTAGGTCAGCAACAACAGGATATTTCTTGCCGTTGATCAGTGTGTCATCGCATACTATGCACACGATCCTCCCATCTGCAACCACCCTGTGCAGCTCTGCCGCAATCCTACGCATTTTGGACAGGTATTCGGCGTAGCTTTCGAAAAGACCAGGATAGTCAAATGGAGCGTTGAAATATGGCGGGCTTGTGACAACGAGGTGAATGCTATCATCGCCCAGCTCAGCCATGTTCTCTGCATCGCCGAATATGAGCTTGTGATAAGTCTTC
>JALGWB010000409.1 GCA_025774405.1 bacterium | reverse complement strand
ATCATCCAGCGTTACATCGTCAGCTACGCCAGCTTGGTTCAACCACATTGAAGCAATGTCATCATCGACGCGAAGCCAGCCTTGCCCAGGGAACCGTAGAGCATCCGGCTTGGGTAAGCTCACTCTCTGCAGCGGGGTCACTTTCCAGGCAAGACAATATCCCTGCTCTGGCGATTTTGTGAAGTACGACTGGGCTGTATCGAAATCTCCGAATCTTGCCCTCAGCCTTTCTCGCACGCCCTCTTTGCTGTCATAGAAGAATCTGTCCACATCTGTAGCACGGGACTTCCAGACAATGCATTTGCTTGGAGACTCATACCAGTGGACAATGTCACCGACGATGAGCTCTCTGTATGGCCACAGGTTGTTACGCCATAGGTTGAACCAAAAGCGGTCGGCAAACTCGTTGGCATCCTCGGGGAGTTTGAAACCACGACTCGTTATGTATTCCATTTGCTCCACTCATGTTTGCGGGCATCGTCCCTGATGGCGCAGCTAACGCTGGAACTCACTCGCCAAAAAGCGTCAGCTTTTTGGTCGGGTGCAGTGATTTGTTCGACGAGCTCTTCTCACATCTCCTCAGGTTGTCATCAGGTTTTCCATGTCCCCGATAGTGATGGATGTCTTAGCCATCAAGTCGGTTCGCATCTCGTACAGGAGGGCTGCCGCCGCATCAGTCAGGAAGCCCTCTTTGCCACTCGGATTATGAACTTCCTCAAGGATTTTGGCAGCAAAAGCATCTCCCGCTTTGACGACTTCATCTGATCCGTAGAGCGCCAGTTGCGATCTGACGTGCAGAGATCGGCTTCGAGCTTTTTCTTGTTGTGCTGGCGTTCCCTGATTCAACTGATTGAAGACTAGATAGAAGTCTGAATAGACGTCCCTCTTTTTCTCCAGAATCGCAATTTGCCTATCCTTATTCTTCTGCACGATGTAGCCAAGAATTGCGAGAAGGCCAGTCAATATAACGCCGATCAATGGGATGAAGTTATTCATTCAGTTCCTCCCGTCGAACTTGTTATTCTACACAACCTCTGTTACTGTGAGTCAACTCATCAGCCGCTTTGCACCCAACTTGTCAAGCTGTCGATCTTCCTCAGAAATCATCTATTCGAAGGAGGGGTGTTTACTCAAAATAGAGTTGGTCAAACTTAGGGTATATGATATAGAGGACCACCATGGGCTATCCATCGATCCTAACAGAAAGGAGAACAACCCATGGTGGCAACATTTCCAAAGGGAGTATACAAGATGACCGAGCGTATGTCTATCATTTCTGCCAAATGAACTTGTCCATATTCTCGGCATGAACAGAAACTATGTGGCATATCTACTGAGGAATACCGGCAGAAGGGTCACCACCCCTCGGGGCAGGTGCATCATAGCTGATCCGAAGGTATCATACCTTTCAAGGAGAGGCAGAAAGAAGGTCTACACGGAGGAGCTGTTGCCATATCTGGTGCTTCTGTGGAGCCTGGCTGGCTATGTCTCCAGTGTGCATCTGGTAAGGTTCATAAGGGTCAATCAAGATAAACTCTTCTTGCACCCCAAACTCAGGGCAGCCCCCAAACACATAACAGACAGGCTGGTTGCCATAAGCCATGCCACAGTTGACAGGATGCTGAATGAGACCCGGCGGAAGTTGGCTCTTAAAGGGCGCTACAAGCCCAACCCACATGCCTCATGGATAAAGAAATCCGTACCCATCCAGCCACACTATGATAAGCCCCCGGACTGTTTTGGCTACCTTGAGATAGACCTGGTGCATCATTGTGGTAACACCACTGCAGGTGAACATACCTTCACTCTCACCGTAACTGAGATAACCACTGGCTGGACAGAACTCAGGGCTATAAAGAACAAAGCCAGGGTCTGGACTCTCGGCGCTCTTGAGGATATCCTGGACTCTGTGCCCTTCCCTGTCAAGCACCTACACAGCGACAACGGTAGTGAGTTCATCAACCACCACACTGTTGCCTTTGCACACAAGCACAACATCCCCTTCACAAGATCTCGCACCTACCTGACCGCGAGCAGGCTCAGGCAGGCAGGGGAAATGATGCGCCCTATGTGGAGAGTAAAAACTGGTCAATGGTGAGAGTCTATGCAGGATACGCAAGATATGATACAGACAGTCAGTTGGCTATCCTGCCTGCCTGTGCGATGCACGCAGACAGGGAGCAACTCATGAGGCTGGTGAGCCTTAAACATAACTATTTCATGCCTACCATGAAACTTGCCACAAAGAGAC
>JALGWB010000002.1 GCA_025774405.1 bacterium | reverse complement strand
CATAGCGTTCCCTCTCGTCAATCGCAGTAACAATCGCCTCGACCTTAAACGGAATCTCAGGTATCAGAATGATATCAGCACCACCGGCAAGCCCGGCTTCAAGAGCAATCCAGCCTGCATTCCTTCCCATGGTTTCGACTACGAGGATGCGGTGGTGGCTGCTGGCTGTTGTTTGAAGTCGATCTATGGCTTCGGTGGCTATCGCCACTGCCGTGTCAAATCCGAAGGTCCTATCGGTTTCAGGAATATCATTGTCAATCGTCTTGGGCACACCAACAATAGGAACCCCCTTGCGTTCAACAAACTTGTTAGCGATAGCCATAGTGCCATCACCACCAATGACGATCAGGGCATCAAGCCCAAGACGCTCAATGTTCTGAACGACCTCATCGGAGAGATCCTCAACAACAACCTTTCCGCAAACGATTCGTCTGTATTCAAATGGATCACCCTTGTTGGTTGATCCCAGGACTGTGCCACCCCTGAAAAGCAGCCCTTTGACGTCATCCATCTTGAGGCGCCTCGCCTTGGGGACACCCAGGAGCCCGTCGAATGAATCATAGATACCAAAGACCTCCAGCCCATATTCGACAATGGCGCACTTGGTAACGGCTCGGATAACCGAGTTCAAGCCAGGGCAATCACCACCACAGGTTAGGATTCCAATTCGCTTGATTGACTTCATCTGTTCCTCCTCAAGGCTGTGCCCACTTCATAAGACCAAGTTGAAGCGGTTGCCTCGCTCTCCTGCGCGATGGGACGATTCGCACAGTAAGTCCCTGATTGCCTCCCTCTCGACATGGTATGACTGTTCTGTAGATGTAGAGATTATCACTTCTCCCTTCGGGGCGCATTTCTATGAGATCGGCTCTGGTTATCTTGCCGAATGAATCGAGCTGGCCGAAATAGACCTCAACCGTGACATCCTCGGGATCCAGCTTACCGAGATTAATCTTCGCCGAGACTGGAACCCGACTACCGACTCGCTCCTCTCCCGTTGTCTCAGCATGGATTTCCTCAATGCTGATCTCCCCCCAGAGATCGCGCAATTTCCTGATCCAGCTCACATAATCCCTTATCTCCTGGAATTCACCTTGCCTGACCATCTCAAATTCATCAATAGCAGGTAGGTAGAATTTCCTTGTATACTCCTTGACCATCCGATCGGTATTGAAGAAGTGACAAAGGCTACGCATCGATCGCTTCATCATCGATATCCACTGTCTCGGAAGCCCGTCACGTCCTCGCTGGTAGAAGAGCGGAACGATCTCCCTTTCGAGTAGATCATAGAGAGCGTTGGCTTCGACATGGTTCTGGTATTCTACGTCGCTATATTCCTCACCTTTGCCAATTGCCCAGCCAACTCCTGGCTGATACGCCTCGTTCCACCAACCATCAATCGTGCTGACATTGAGTCCACCATTCGGGACAACCTTCATGCCGCTCGTGCCACTTGCCTCCATCGGGCGAAGGGGCGTGTTCAACCAGACATCAACTCCTTCAACCAGGTAGCGGGAGACAATCATGTTGTAATCCTCTACGAAAACGATCCTGTCTGAAAGATCATGTTCGCGTGCGAAATGGATTATCTTGCGGATAAGCTCCTTGCCCTCACTATCACGCGGATGGGCTTTGCCGGAGAAGATTATCTGCACAGGTCGGTCGGGATCTGTGAGAATCCCCTTGAGCCGCTCAGGATCTCTCAAGAGCAGGTCAGCCCGCTTGTATGTGGCGAACCTTCGAGCAAAGCCGATTGTCAAAGCTGACGGATCGAGCACTTCGTCAGCCTTCCCGATTGTCTCCTGTGATGCACCCTGATTCAAAAGCTGCCTGGCAAGGCACTTACGTACAAAAGCAACAAGGCGTTCTCTTCGGCGTTCGTGGGTACGCCAAAGCTCGGCATCTGGAATGCGCCAGACACCTTCCCAGATGCCTTCGTCGGTTGGCCTGTCGATCCAACTCGAACCAAGATAACGGTTGAAGAGAGAAGCCATATCACGTGAAACCCACGATGCTATGTGAATACCGTTGGTAACATGGTCAATAGGGAGCTCATCCAGGGGGATATCCTTCCACATGGCTGCCCACATGCGTCTCGATACGTCACGGTGCAGGAGGCTGACCCCATTGACATAGGCAGATTGCCTTATGGCAAAGCGAGCCATATTGAAGCTTTCATCATGGGCATCTGGATTCAGTCTACCCAATCCTAGAAATCGATCGACTGAGATACCCATCTTGCTTATGTAGTTGCCAAGATAGTTCTCGATGAGATGCCTCGGAAATTCATCGATACCGGCCGGCACAGGTGTATGGGTTGTGAAGATGTTAGACCTTCTTGCAAGCTCAAGGGCTTCATCAAAACCCAGTCCCTCAGCCATAAGCAACCTTATTCGTTCGATGGCGAGGAATGCGGAGTGTCCTTCATTCATGTGAAAAACAATTGGCTCAATTCCGAGTGCTTTGAGAACCCTCACACCACCGATCCCCAGCACAATTTCCTGTCTCATCCTCAAGTCAAGGTCGCCGCCATAAAGCTGCGAAGTTATGAGTCGGTGCGATTCCTTGTTTTCCGGGATGTTGGTATCGAGCAGATAAAGGCTGGTTCGACCTACCTCCACCTTCCAACACCTGACAAGCACACTCTCGCTGCCAATGTCGACGTCCACCGTAACCGCATTACCCTCGGTATCGAGTACCGGTCGCACCGGCAGGTTGAAGAAATCATTGGCGGCTTCGGTTTCCTGCTGCCATCCATCCATGTTAAGATATTGCCTGAAATAGCCCTGCTGATACAGAAGTCCGATGCCGACAACAGGAACGCCCAGGTCACTCGATGACTTGAGGAAATCACCAGCGAGGATCCCCAATCCACCAGAATATATCCGCATACACTCTGTCAATCCCCATTCCGCCGAGAAGTATGCAATGAGTGGAACCTCAGTCTTTCTGAACTTACCAAACCATGTATTCTCCTCTGAAAGATACCTACTGTAAGAGGCCTTGACACGTTCGAAGTGTTCCATGAAGGCCTCATCTGCAAGAAGTGAACGGTAACGCTCCTGTGAGAGTCTATTGAGCATGACCACCGGATTATGGAAACTCTCATCCCACAGATCCTCATCGAGCCTTCTAAAGAGATCGATCGCCTCATGATCCCAGCACCAGAGTAGATTGTAGGCAAGGTCTTCCAGCCCGGCCAGTTCCTTTGGAATTGCTGGGAGGATGTTGAATCTGACTACATGCACTACGCTGTTCATGATGCCACCTCTACAGCAAGTTCACCGAATGTCGATTCAAGTTTGCTCTCCTGCTCCTCTATCTCATCCTTCATCGCCTCAATCTCCAGCAGATATTGGCTACCGAGTTCCCTGAAGAGTATCGGATTGAGCTCAAGCATGACGAAGGGAATGAAGCCAAGGCTCGAACTGTCCATTGCCCTCGCAGCGATGTCTGCAAGATGGATAATGCGCACGATCTGGGCAGCGTTGGCATCCTCACTGATTGCAGTGGGATCGTGATGATAGGCGATGGCATTCACAAGCAGCTCGGGAAGCTTCCACCTGGTCGCAGCCCAGGCACCGATGCGCGTATGGTCGAATCCGACTATTTCCTCCTCGACTCCAACAAGTGGCTTGCCACTCTTATAGGCTTCTACGATTATCCTCGCATATGCTCCGGCCTTCAGTCTCAAAGACAGTGCCTTCCCGACATCATGAATGAGCCCGGCCGTGAAGGCTTCCTCGCAGTCCATGTCACCCCATTTTTGAGCAAGTGCCCTGGCCCATGCTGCTGTCCTGAGAGCATGCTTCCAGAGTAAATCGTATTCTTCAAAACCCTGACCGAGTCCGTTCATCAAATCGGCATAGGCAATGTTGACAACATGATTGCGAATCGCCTCAACACCAAGAATGGTCGTGGCAAGCGGAATGGTCGCAACCATATGAGGCAGCCCATAGTAGGCCGAGTTTACCAATCGCAGCACACGACTTGCCAGGCCTTCATCGGTTGAGAGCACCCTTGCAACCTCACCAAGCGATGCATCGGGATCATCGAGAAGACTCCTGATCTTGGAAAGAACGTGGGGAAGCGATGGAATCGATCTCAGATGGTGACCATAGACTCGATCAATGTCATCGTAGGCTTTCTCATCAATCGCTGTCGAAGTCGATGGCAAACGCACGTATCTGAGTGTGCCTCTCTTGTGCGCTCTTATCAGTGCATCAACCATGGTGGGGTCAAAATTGGAACTGACCTTGCCCGTAAGGATGGCTATGGCTTCGTCATGTGTCGAGGCTTGCCTGAATGGGCGGTCGGATGTGATCGCATCGAAGGCATCGGCAAGCCCTATAACCCTCGCCATAAACGGGATTTCTTCACCGGCAAGCCCAAAAGGGTAACCGGAGCCATTGAAATGCTCATGGTGATAGAGGACACCCGGGATAAGATCCTTGAATCCATGGCAGGCATTCAGAATCTCAGTGCCAATGATTGGATGGCGCTTTATCCTTTCATACTCCTCCTCAGTCAGATTGTCCTCCTTAAGCAGGATATTGTCCGGTATGCCAACCTTACCTATATCGTGAAGCAGAGCTGCCACTCGAACTCGATTGCGCATGTTCCACGATGATCTATCAGCCTCTCTATAACCCAGCTCATTGAGGATGGCCATCGCATACATGGCAACTCTGTGTGAGTGCCCGTGGGTATTGGGATCTCTGGCATCGAGAGCCGCTGAAAGCGCATGAGCGAAAGATTGAAATTTCTGTTCATGGCTTGCCTCATTGACAACCTGTTCGCAAATGCTACTCAGCCTGGCAGCCACAAGAACCAGCCTCAGCTCATCTTCACCTGAAAAGGCTCCTTCGGTCCTTATCGATGCAATGATCCCACACACTGTGGATCCCACCTTGATCGGGACTCCAACTGTATCGCCGGATTTCTGCTTCGAAAGACTGTTTTTTAACTCATCGATGTGGATTGCTTCTTCTGAGTCCGGGAATGATTGATTGCTGACCATCTCAGCCGCAATCCTCAGCCGTTCATCCCACACTTCGGGGCTCACCCCATGAGAACTACCAATGAGCCAGTTCTCGGGATTGCTGGTATCGAAGAAGACCACTATGCTCTCATCACACTTGAGCTCCTCGTTTGTCCTTTCTGCAAGCTGATCCAGGACTGAAGTTAAGGATGCTGGATGTTCCTGAGAATCCCCGAGAGCCTCGTTCGGCCTAACATCGAGGTTGAACTTCTCAGTGACGAGTCCGCTAAAGAGATCCCTTCCCGATTGAGAAGTCAGAGCATCAAATAGGGCAATGTCTTTGTCAAGACTACTCATTGCCATCTCCTTCCTTCATGCCATAGCTCACGAATATCTCTACCCTTCGGTTCTTGCGACGATTTACCTCAGAATCATTGGGAACAATGGGACTCTCATCAGCAAGTCCGAAGGCATAGAGCGAATCCGGTGGTATGCCTACCGACTCGAGATAGTGAATTACATTGATGGCACGTGTGATCGAAAGCTCCCAGTTTGAAGGAAACTCTCGTGTCGAGATCGGCAGATCACAAGTATGACCGACGACGAGGACTTTACCTGGTCTTGCTCTAATCGCACCAGCCACCAGGTCAAGTACGGATCGAGCGGCAGGTTTAAGTTCAGCCTTGCCCCGTTCGAAAAGGAGTGCATCGGATATGCGAAGCTTCAAGCCTTCCGATGTCTCCTCAACTTCCAATCCCTCATATTGCTCGAGGCGAGATTTATGTCGGATGGTTTCAATAGCTTTCTCATACTCATCTTTGCCCTCCCTGTTTTTGACCAGTATCTCGGCAGGAAGGAAGCCAACAGAGCCATCATGGAGCTGATCCTTTCCTCCAGCGAATGGCATGAAGGAGAATGCCCCCTTGACGGAACCCATTGCCTTTCTGAATCGAGGCTCCTTTATCTGCGCAAGCGTCACCATGAGAATCATGAACGTCAGCAGCAGGATCATCAGGGAGACATAGGTTACCATGAAGCTGCCCTCGTCTCCGGAAGTTTTCTTCTTCACAGGACCAGTTTCAGCTGCCAAAAGCCAGCCCCCCTCGGAGATCAAGCTCTATCTCAACTCTCCGATTCTGTTCTCTCGATTTCTCATCAACATTGAGCACGAGTGGATCATACTGCGCCCTTGCAAGCGCGGCGAACCTCACACCCTGACCAGCCTGCTGCTGGAGTATTCTCAGGACATTGGTTGCCCTTCTGGCAGATAGCTCCCAATTGGATTTGAACTCAGATGTTGATATCGGCAGATCACAAGTGTGACCTGAGACAATGACTGTAGCCTTTTGTTGTGTTGCGATTTGAGCAATCCTCTTGAGCAGATTCATAGCCGTCGGCTTGACCTCTGCACTGGCAAGATCAAAGAGAATAGGTGTTTGAATCCTGAAAACCACACCCGCACCTGTGGCTTCAACTTCTACCCCTTCCTCGCCCGCCATTCCCTCCTTTATCTCCTCAACCTGTTCAAGTACAGGCCTGCGGCTTGTCTCTTCAAGTTGACCGATGTCGGCAAGGGTTGGTATCACTCCAGCATGCCCGGGGAAAGGACCGGTCCCTCCACCCGGTATTACCCGATTGCCTTTGGTTCCGGGTATGACAGCGAGCGCTCCCCTGATGGAGCGCACGGCAGTTTCCCATTCGCCTGGTTCGTAGGAACAGAAGGAGTAGACGAGAACAAAGAAAGTGAATAGCAAAGTGACCATGTCACCGAATGTGGTGAGCCATGCAGGACCTTCTTCAGCTTCTTGCTTCTTCCCAAGCATCATTTACCAGCTCTTGCGAGAACAAGATTTTCCCGCATCTTTGGAGAGAGGAAAGCCTTGAGTTTTCTTTCGACCACTCTCGGACTGTCACCTGACTGAATGGACCTGATACCTTCGATTATGAGCTCCTTAACCATGACCTCATGCTCGGATATGGTCTCCAGCTTACCCGCAAGAGGTAGGCAGATGAGGTTAGCAATCAAGGTGCCATAGAAAGTGGTTATCAATGCGACTGCCATCCCGGGTCCGATTGAAGACGGGTCTTCAATCGATCGAAGCATTTGGATCAGGCCTATCAGGGTACCCAGCATGCCAAATGCGGGTGCAAACTTACCCATTGCCTTGAACATACCCTGACCGCGCTTGTGGCGCTCCATGAGGAAATTGAGCTCCATCCTGAGCATGGAGGTAACAAGATCGGGATCGAGTCCGTCAATGGCTAGCTCAAGCCCACCCTTCATGAAGGGATCATCAACGGTGGCAAGATCCTTCTCGAGGGCCAGCAGTCCCTCACGCCGGGCTTTCTCAGCGAAAGTCACGAGTCTGCGGATTGTCTCCTGAGGTGAAGCCATCTTGTGAAGGAAGGCATTCTTAACAACACCAGCAACACGCAGGATGTCACCTAGAGGATAGTTCATGAGGGTTGCTGCTACGGTGCCACCAGCGGTAATCATGAGCGATGGAATGTTGATGAAGATGCCAACACCACCACCTTGAAAGATGGCCATGAAGAGAAGCCCGCTACCCGCCACGATGCCGACTATGGTGGTTATGTCCATACAACTTCCTCGCTCTCACCCGAAAGGCGATTGACTTTGGCTGCGAATTCTGTGAAGCGCTTTGCGACCTGGCTTGGTGTCTCTTTGACTATAAGCTTCTTGCCGGTGGTCAAAGTGATGATGGTGTCTGGTGTTGCTTCAAGGAGTTCTATCAAGTTGGGATTGATGAAGACCTGGTTTCCATTGAGCAACGTAAGCCGTATCAATTCTACCGACCTTCCCCGGGTATGTTCATCGGAGCCATTGGCTAAATGCCGAAAAGCTCCAGCAATTTCCTTGCCACGTGATTTAAGACTTCCTCACGGCTGTAAAACCCGTTCCGGATCCGCTCTCTGATCTTGGTTCTTACCTCCAAGGCAGTCGATTCCAACTTCTCCAGATTGCTACTCCTGGTCCTATCACCTCTGGCAAGTCCGTGAGACTTGGCCTCGTCCGAGATGTCAACGATATCGCGCTTGCCGATCGGTCGCTTACCGAGTGTTTCCGGCCTCGTGGAATCCGACCGTCTGCCCGGTGGAATTACATTGTGATCCCCTCTTATAACCACGCCAACCACCTCCTTGTCGTAAAGCTATATCCCGAGAAGGCTTGAGTAGCTGTTGGCAATCGCCTGTGACATCTGTAAAGCATAGAGTGCCTCTTGAAGTGCGGAAAACTGCTCCCGAAGAGTGTTCTCTCGCACCCTTATGTACTCCTCCTGTCTCTCTATGCTGTCTTCGACCAGATCGATTTTGCTATTGACTGCTTTCCTGCTCGAAGCTATTGTGCCCCCCGGGCTGGTATAACCATCGAGCACTGAAACAAGTGTCGTCGCTATCCCATCGGTACCTGAGAAAAGCTCCTCAAGAGCTTCCGGATGCTCGGTTATTACCTCTTCAAGTGTGTCCGAATCGCTAACCGAGAAAGTCCCACTACGATTCGAAGTTATGCCAATCTGGCTCAGGGCACTATATGTCGACGATGAGATGAAAGCGTTCATGCTCTGGCGCAGACTCGTCCGGAGGGTGATGTACGGATAGTCACCAGAGAGGATACCGCGTTCATAGGTCGTGCTATCAACACTTGTCTTACTTAACAGATATTCAAACGCATCGTTGTAGGCTGACAGGAAATCCTCAATCTCAGACTTTATGCTATCGACGTCTATCGAAACTGTTAAACTCACCGAGCTATCGCCATCCTCCTGCTCAGCCAGCAGGGTAAGTGTTATACCTTCGATGACGTTCTCCACAGTATTACTGCTGCTTATCACATTGATCCCGTCAACTGTCAGCTTAGCATCGAGCTCATTGTTGCCCAGATCAGCATAGATGTAACCACCAACAGTATCAGTTGCCTGAGAATCGTTGGTAACACCGAGTGTTGCAAGCAGTCCATCCGTATCGGTGAAAGTCATCTTGCCAGTTGTACCTGTTGAACCACTCGTTATGGAAAGCTTGCAGGTTGTCGGTGTATCAACAACGCATGAAGCCGTAACTGCGCCATCAGTCGCATCGTTTATCTCCGTGGCAATGTTCCTGAGAACAGTCTCGTTCGTGTCATCCGCTGAGATGGTTACACTTATATTGTAGGTTTCATCGTCCACGGTTATTGAAAACGTCTTGGTTCCCGAGTTGCCACTACTTAAAGTCGTCTCGTCCTGGTCATACCTGTTTGACACAACACTGTGGGCCCTGGCGAGCTGACTGACAAAGATGGTATGTGAGCCTTCGGCAGCACTACCAGATGCAATTGCAGTGAGAACTGTCTCATTGGATGATGTGGCTGTTTTGGATCTGAAGATCGACGACGTGCCCGTCTCGGCAAGCCTTTCAGCTGCATCCTCGAGGGCTTCCAGCTTCGAGCTGAGATCTGAGAAAACGGCGTTCTTGAGTTCAAGGCTGGACTTCTCAGCCTCGAGTGACGTTACTCGATCTCTAAGGTAGTAGAGATACTGATTGAGAAAGTCATCAAGGCTTATGGATCCAATTTCAGTAGATGACATCCTCACCCTCCGTGACCTTTTGAGCTTCATGCTCGGCTGCCATCCTCTCGATCGCAGTCGCCCACATGTGTCTCATTTCCCCCATTATTTTGAGTGCCTGGTCATATTCTCCCTTTTTAACCAGGTCAAGGCAGTATTCATAAAGACTGAAAAGCCGTCCAGATATCTCCTGATAATCAAGGTCAAGCGAGCTCATAAGCTCCACAAGCCCCTTGCTGGCTCCCCTCATGTCAGAGTTCTTGAGGCATTTGATGACATGATCATAAAGCAAAAGAATCAGTTTACCAGGTGAGGCCCCGACAACCTGATTCTCCTTGTAAGCATCAATTCCTTTGTAGTCCATTGTGCCTGCTCCTCCCGGCTATCGTCCTATGTCTCAAGAAGATGCCTCCTGCATATCGTCTAGGTTGGTGCCCCTGAGCCAGGGGCACCAACCCTTGGGGCGCCTTCCGTGCTCGCTTTTCCTTAACCACCCCTGATCAGAGTAAGGATACTCTGAGGAGCCAGGTTCGCTTGTGCCAGCATCGCAGTTGCGGTTTGCTGAAGCACAAGATACTTTGTAGCCTCAAGCTGTTCCATCGCCATATCGGCATTGTAAATGCGGCTATAGGATGCCATTACGTTGGTAATTGCTACCGAAACGTTGGCTTCCTTGATACTCATCCTTGCAGATGTTGAACCAATCGACTGCAAGCTGGTGTTAATGGTATTGATTGCCGAATTCACGTTGGCAAGTGAGGTGGAAGCAGCGGAGCTCGTTGATACGTCAAGATCGGAATCCGCAACACTCAGCGCAGATGCGCGGTGATCCTGCGAAATCCCGAAGCTCAGAGTATCGGTTGCCTGCTCGCCGACCTGGAACTGCTTGCTGGTATAGGTACCATCAAGCAGGGTCACCCCACCCCATGTCGTCTGCTCAACAATCTGATCGATTTCAGCAGCAAGATCATCGAGTTGACTCTCAACTGCAGCACGCTCGGAACTGCCAAGCGTATCATTTGCAGCCTGAAGGATCTTCTCCTTCATGGTAATTAGAATCTCGCTGATCTGCTGAATTCCGCCTTCAGCAACAGCGAGCAGGTTCTGGACGTCACCGATGTTATCACGGGCGACAGCCAGGCCTCTTGCCCTCGAATCCAGCTTCTTGGCGAAAGTCATACCTGCAGGATCATCAGATGCACTGTTGATCCTACGACCTGTCGCCAGCCGAAGCTGGTGAAGGCTGAGCTTTGCATTGACCTCACGCAGCGCATTAAGAGCATTCAGAGCTGCGATATTGGTGTTAATACGAGTGAGGTCTGCATTCGCCATGACCTAAAACCCCCTTCCGATCATCTTGACCTCGCCGGGGCTTCCTTGCCTGTCTTGGGACCTGCCATCATGGCAAGTACCCTGAATCGAACTCCTGAAAGTGTGAAGGACAGGCACCTGGATGGTGCAGGCAAGTAAAACCAACACCTCCTTTCAACTGTTATCATTACGTATCCACCACGCCCATGGTCGACATTCTGACTCCCACAACACCTATCGCTAGGAGAGAGGAATACTTTAGCGTTGATTGGAATGAAAAATCACCGGTTTTGCAGTTTATTGCGGTCCGTTATGATTGTTTGCCTGAACTGAGAACCGCAAGAGCAGCATCCTGTCTGCCAAGACGATGGTAGAGCCCCGCCAGCTTCTTTCTGGTATCCTCATCTGAAGCATCCTGAGCCAGCGCAGCCTGATAGGCTTCTACAGCTCCCTCGAAGTCCTGAGCCTTTATCTTGAGAATAGCCAGACACTTGAGGAAGGCACTTCCCCCCATACCCTGCTCAACCGCGCCTGTCATGACCTCAATGGCCCTGCCAATCTCACCGCAGGCAAGATAGGCTTTGGCCAGCTCAAAGTGGAGTCTTTCATCTTCTGGTGAAATCAGGAGAGCTTGCTCAAAGTGAACGACTGCATCGGCGAACCTGAGTTCCTCGAAAGCGAGCTTCGCCAGAAGCACATGAGCATCATAGCTGGTATCCAGTCTCAGGGCTTCCTGCAAAGCCTCTCTGCCTCCCTTGTTATCCCTCCCTGCAAGGCGACATTTCGCTATGAGCACAAGAGCTGAGGCCATATCAGGATTGTAGTCGAGCCTGTAGGTGGGATCGCTGACAAAATGCCTTGCCTTTCGCAAATATCGTTTGATCTCATCCTCGGCATCGCTATACCTTTTCATGCCAAAAAGGGCGGAGGCCTTGACGAGATACAGACTCAGAAGTTTGGAATTAAAGCTCTCGGCTGCCTCGAGTTTCTCGAGAGCTTCGCCATAACGTCCCAATTTCACGAGAGCTGCGGCGTAATTCTGAAGACACACTGCCTTTATCTCGCGGGGTACCAGATCGTCATCAAGCGCTTTTGAATAACATTCGACAGCCCTTTCATAATCACCAAGCAGGCTATGGGTTTCGCCCAGGTGAAATAGGGCAAGCCCATTTTGCGGATCCTGGCTAAGTTCTGCCTCGAGTAGCCGACAGTTACGTTTGAGCTTCTCGGTCATCTCGGCTCTCGAAAGGTCATAACCAGCATGCTTGATGATGATGCGTGAGTGAGCAATCCTGGCTCCCTGTCTTTGAAGTGATGGCAGAATCTGTTCGTGGACCTTTCCTTCGAACTTCACTCCCGGAATTCGTCTGAAAAGCCTTGGAAAGGAATTCACAAAGATCCTGCCAGCCTGAGATCGCACCCTACTCTCGATTGAGACAAAGAAGGCATCAGCATCTGCTGATATTGCCGACCGGATCTCCTCGACGGCATCCTCCGGGATAATCTCATCAGCATCGAGGAATAAGATCCATTCGGAGGTTGCAGCGGCTATAGCTTCGTTTCTGGCCTTTGAGAAATCATCCTGCCACGTATGGCGTAACACCCTCGCCCCCAGGGAAAGGGCGACATCAGGGGTTCCATCGCTTGAGCCTGTATCAACGACAATGATCTCGTCGGCTACAGGTTTCGCACTTGCGATAGCATGGGGAATGTTGCCGGCTTCATCCTTCGCAATGATGCAAACAGCCAGCCTGTTCGATTCAGCCATGACAAAGCCTCTACTTTCGTTTTTCACAAACTCCTACAGCCTCGAGTACACGTCTTGCTTTCTCATCATTCGGGTTGACTTTGAGTGCCATTTCACACAGCCTCGTGGCGGTTTCCAGGTCACCATTGGAGGCGAAAGTCTCAGCAATTGCTGCATAGACCTCTGATGATCTGCCATGATCAGCGATAAGTGAAGAATAGATGTTACCAGCATCATCGGCCCTGCCAAGGCTAAGGTAGAGATCTGCAAGATTCTTCTTCGCCTCCCAGTTCTGCTGGTCAACGGCTATTGCCTTTTCGAAGGCATTTTCGGCTGCGTCGATCTGACCTTCTTCAAATCTGAGACATCCGAGATTGTTCCATGCCCTTGAGTCAGTCGGTGCCAGATCTACTATTCTTTCGAATGATGCCATTGCCTCACGCTTGAGCCCCTTCAGTGCAAGGATGACACCTTTCTCATAAAGAGCCTCAATGTAGTCAGGCATCATCTTGAGAGCTTCGTCGAAATGCTCAAGAGCCGCCTCAAGATTGTTCTCATCAAGTGCGCACCTGCCGGCCAGTAAGCTCATCACAGCACTGTCTTCATCATGAGGTTCAAATGGATCCATGTGGATATAGCTGCCCACAGCACAGACAACTCTCAGGCCTCTATCGCCGAGGCGCCTTTGAAGGTCGAGCAGGACAGCAGCGGTCGAAAAATCTCCAGAAAGCCCACATTTGATTAGATCTTGTTTTCTTGTGGCAAGCGCAACTGGATTGCCTATGTCGATATCGATTAAGCGGCTGCCAAACTCAAGAGCACGCCTTCGAGCAAATCTGAAGAGCGGCTTTCCACCCCGCCTGTAGGTCGGGCTTACAAGTTGCTTCCCCCATCCGAGGTTGCTGGCCGCAACCGCACATCCTATGCTATCGCTAGCCAGGGCTCTATGAAGAGGATCTGACCAGCCCGGGGTAAGGGCCGCACCACCGCTGACGAAGAAGATCGTCTCAGGAATCCGATCATCGAGATGACTGAAGATCATTTCAGCGACTTTATCACGGCTGATGACAATCGGATTCATATCAGCGGCAAAGGTTCCAAGATTCTCAACTGAAGTTTTGCAATCTTTGCCAGCTGGCAGAATGAAGAGCAAGGGTCTGGCCAGGTCAGACCTCAGTTCGATTCCGTCTTTCTCGTTATTTTCACCGTCTGATCCTTCAAGCAGACCTTTCCATTTTTCGACAAATCGTCTGCGGTTCTGCTCCATCAAACTTTCATAATCAACGCCTATTGCCCTAAATGTCTTACTGCCTGCATGGTGGACAAACGCATCCTTTGCCCACAACACCTTGTAGCCTGCCAGACGGGCCCGCAGACACAGATCGTCGTCTTCATAATTGCCCAGCTCGAATCTGGTGTCGAAAAGCCCTATCTCTTCAAGCATACTACGCCTCAGGAGCATGCAGACTCCCACAACCTTATCAACCTCAACTGCCTGGTGACAGTTTCCCTTAAAGAGATCTTCACTGAAGTCGTAGAGATCCTTTTCGCTCTTGTAGGAAACCGGTATCTGCTGGATGCTGGCAGCGAAATTGGTAGA
The DNA here is from genome assembly GCA_025774405.1 of bacterium. GTDB lineage: Bacteria > Arandabacterota > Arandabacteria > Arandabacterales > Arandabacteraceae > JALGWB01. Next base: position 13,339 of record JALGWB010000002.1, on the reverse strand, counting down.
TGGGGCCACAATCCCAACCGATTGATCGCGTTCCATGTGCCAGAGCAGCCGCTCAAGCCATCCAGGTGTGACAACGGTATCGTTGTTAAGGATGACGACATAGTCCCCACGGGTATGCTTTATACCCTGATTGCAAGCATAGGCAAAGCCTCGGTTGGAGGAATTCCTTATGACCTCGATGTTGTTCTGACCAGCCTCATATGCAACGTCCTCGGTGGAACCATTATCAACGATTACCAGGCGATATGGGACAGTTGTGTTCTTCTTGATGCTCATCCAGCACATTCGCGTATCATCGAGATTGTTATGGACTGGAATGACTATGCCTACATTCGGCTCAATCTCAGGGATTCGGGGAGACACTTTATACCCTTTTGCTCTCATTGTGTCAGAATTCAACTGGTTTGGCTTCGAATTCTTTTCAGGGCGCCCCTTTCGAATGAAGTCGATTATCTCAAGCCAGTACCTCTCTGCTGCTTCAAAACTGTAGTGCCTCTGGGCGTGGAGCTTGCCTTCATCGGAGAGCCTATGCCAAAGGCTGTGATCGTTATAGACCTCGATTACAGCCTCGGCAAAGTCCTCGGGCCCGTCAGCTATCATTGCGTTCCTGCCGTGGATAAGATGCATGCCTTCTGCACCAATCGATGTGGTTACGATCGGAATACCAGCAGCCAGTGCCTCACCGATTTTACCCTTGAGACCTGAGCCGTAGCGAAGGGGAACAACAAAGACCCTGGAATTGAGAAGATAGGGAGTAACCTCGGGGACAAAGCCTGTAACGATAATATCATCACAACCCAATGCCTTTACCCTATCAGTTGGATTATTGCCAACTATATAGAATCTGACCTGTGGCAATGACTTCTTGATCAGGGGGAAAACTGCATCTACAAAATAGAGAACTGCATCCTCGTTGGGATCATGATTGTAATTGCCTACAAAGACTATGTCCTGACCCCTGCCGTTTCTATTGGTATCCGCCTGAGGATGGATATCGGTCGATATGCCGACATTGATATCGGGAAGCTCCTCAAGGAGGCGGCGACGATCCTCTTCGGTTACAGTGAGCACCATGTCAGCCAGCCTGTACATCTCCAGCTCGATCCGCTTGGTCTCAACAGCCCTCCAGAGTTGAGCAGGATCACCACTCAATCTGGCTTTCCGCCTCTCACGAACAAATGCGAGATCATAGGAATCGATGATGAAGACACTGTTTGGACTATGGGTGCGAATGTCTCGCCAGTATTGATGGGCTACATGATGAAACCCAACGATTACTGCCTTGAAGTCATTTGATTTGAGAAGGAGTGGGAAATCAATCCAGATCGGGCCACGCAGATCGCAACCCATGTTTGCCAGACGTGACTGGTCGGTATGGAAAACCGTTATGCCCATTCTTTCCAGTTCATTTATGTATTTGAGCTGTCCCAATCCATTGCGAGCGAGAAAGACGATGTCAAAGTGCTTATTGAGGATCTTGAGTGTGTGAAACCAGCGTTTCTCCCCGGCAGCCCGGTCATACATGGGAAGAAAAGGTAGAACAACAAGAATCTTGTCTTTACCTGAATCCGATCTTATCTCGAATACATTCTTACGATGCTTCTTGAGTTCGCCAGCCCAACGAGCCATGAACTTCGGCTTGTTGCGTTCCTGGAGTTTGCGTGAAAGGCTATTGTGAGCTGGAAGTCCACTGGTAGCCCCTTCAATGTGGATTACCTCTGCATCTGGTTCATAAACGACCCGCCAGCCATGTTTACGAGCCCTGAAGCACAGGTCCGTGTCTTCCCAATATGCAGGACTGAAGATCTCATCGAGATAACCTATCTCGTCAAGCACCTTACGTTTGATGAAAAGGCAGGCCCCTGAGCAATAATCGACATCACGCCTTATATTGTATATGTAACGATTGGGGTCACCATACTTGCCGATATTTCGTCCTGAACCATCCTGAAAAATCTCACCACCTGCCTCCTGCAACCTTCCATCCGGATAGAGCAACTTGGCACCGACAATTCCTATCTTCGGATCACTATATGCACAATCCCGCAACGCCCTGAGCCAACCCTGCTTTACGATGGTATCGTTGTTGAGCATGACGATATCATTTTCTGGATAGCGCTCCATTACCAGATTGTTGCCACCGATAAAGCCAAGATTCTTCGGACTGTGGATGACGTCAATCCTATCGCCGAGTGAATCCAGATAGGCTTTGGTTCCGTCGGTTGAAGCCTGGTTCACCACGCAGATTCGGTACGCGACGTGCGTGTTTGCAAAAACACTTTCGAGGCACTGCTTGAGAAGATCAACATTGTTTAGAGTCAGAATGGCGATCACTGTAGGTTTTTCCATCTCATGTCTCCTGCCTGGGTTTGCCGAATTCGATAGAAATCTCTTGTTGCTGTTTGAGCTGTTCGATATACGCCCGTAGCTCCTGCACCTGCTTGTCGAGGCTAAGCGCCCATCTTCCCCTCTCATCGAATTCCTCTCTCAAGCTTTCGAGTTCAGCGTGAAGTCGCTTGATAGTTTCATCCTTCAAAGCCAGCTCCCCATCAAGCCGCTTCGCCCATTTACCCCTGTCATCAAAGTCCTTCTCGAGCTTGCTCAGAGAGGTTTTGATATCTCTGAGCCGGTGTTGTTTGCAGTCGATCGATATCTGTACAAGCTCGCCAAGTATCGTGTCCTGTATTGGACATTTGCTGCAAATCGCTAGAAAATAATCTGGCTCACCCTGTGGACCGGCACCAGATTTGCCATCTTCTTCAGGCAAGACGCTCGATCTTAACACCTTGCCAGAGAGTTCTTCCCTTCGCCCCATGAACATACCCTCAATCCAGAATTGCCCAAAGACGAGGCTATGTGGGAAGAAGTGCTTCAGGATCTCGATGAATTCGTCCTCATCGTATTCCTTGAAGTGGAATGGATTCCTCTCCGAGTGTGCTTTCCTGTAAGTTAGCCTGTTGGGAGTTGAAATCAGCACAAGCCCATCATCTCGAAGCACTCTACACATTTCCGAAAGGAGTGCTCCAGGATCTTCGACATGCTCGAAGACTTCAAAACAGGTGACCAGGTGAAAACGGTCCTTGAGAGCAAGCTGGTAGGCATCGCTAACCGCAAATCTAAGCGCAGGGTGTTTGTAAGTGGTCCTGGCAAAATCGATTGCCTCCTGTGCCCTGTCTATCCCGATGGCAAATGCAGCTCCTCTCAGCGCAAGGTAGTGAGTGCCATAACCGCAACCACAACCCACGTCAAGAATCGTCTTTCCCCTGACGAGCGTCGAGGCATAGGCATAGCGGCTCATATGCTCAACATAGAGTTGACCTGATGCTGTAGCCCCGGGCACGTAACGTTCACCTGTAAATTCCATAGTTCCTCCGAACGACAGCCGACTTCCGTGTATCAACTGATGAAAGCGGTTGGCGAGACCTATCCCACGGAGTCAGATTCGTGCGACCACGGAACTCCATCAGCGACCTGGCTCGCCAACCAATATCTCAACTTCATCCAATCGTTTTGCCCCAGACAACCTCACCTGACGCTTTAAGGCGTCGAAGACCACTTCAGCATCTATCAGTTCCATGCAGTTCGGTTTGCGATCACAACTCGACCTGTAGCAGCACACGCAATCAACAGGAGCGACAATCTTCTCACCCAGCCCGTAGAGGTCAACCTCTGCGGCAGAAGTGGGACCGAAGATGACAACAACTCGCTTTGCCAGACCGACCGCAATGTGCGCCGCCAGTGTATCACCTGTTACAACGACATCGCAGAGATCGATGAGCTGGATCAGCTCCCTGAGGGAGGAGGTGGGTCGATAGTATGCCCCGCCCCCAGCCCTTGCCTTTATCAATCTATTCCTTTCGTCATCAGCGGGACCGCCCAAAATCAGTACTTGTGCAGACATCTCCTCCCTGATAATGGAAATGAGATCAATGTAGCCGTGTAAACTCCATTTCTTGTGTTGCCAGCGATCACCAGCACCCGCATTGATCCCAATTGTTGGTAGCTGGGGATCAAGCTCAAGATCTCTTCTTAACTCTTCTCTACGAGCCTTCTCATCATCGGTGAGTGCAATGACGATATGCTGACTGCTGGCATCGAGATGACACATATCGTGGATAATCTGTTGATAGGTCTGGCGATTCTCTCGCTTGACAACGTCATCGCTGCCCATCCTGAGCCACCGAAGTGCAGCATCGTCAAGTGGGACCACTGTACCCAGTGGACTTGATACAAATCCATACTTGGTCTCAGCAGTTGCCAGGGAAGCCAACTCACATGACTTCCGAGAAGCATCGGGATTTATCACTATATCGAAGACTCTATTCAAGAGCACTGGTAGATATTCATCGCAGGTCGTAAGAACTTCATCGACATATGGATTGCCGATGAACAGTGGAGCAGCATCCTGCGAAGTTATCCAGGTTACATAGGTTGACCCATGTTGCTTTCTCAAAGATGGCAGAAGCGATGTCGTCCGCAGAACATCGCCAAGTGCATCAAACTTTATGATCAATATCTTGATCCCCCTGCCGGCGTAGTGGCTGCATGCTTCGCACCTGACGGCCTCGCGCTTGTGAAACGCGCATGGCCGATCACCCGGGAAGTACCTGCAATCAAGCCTTATGTTGAATTGTTCTACTGGCATCTTTCCGTGATAGGTCAATTGTAAGATCCTTGATACTGCAGTTAGCTGCGCGTACATTTTCAGCGCCAATTTCCCTTTCTACCTCGGACCGCTTTATTCTCACTTCACTCGGTGCAGATATGACAACCTTGACATGATTACCCTTGATCTCCTTCAGGATGATGCGGATATCATCACCAACGTCGATTGCCTGCCCCTGCTTTCGCTTGAGAACCAGCATGTCGATGTCCTCCCGATCCGGGATGGTTACTATTCAGGTCTGTGTTCTTTAAGCACCTGGATTATGGGATGATTAGGTGAATAGCGACCATCAGTAAGGACAACCTGTCTTGCAATGCGATTCTCTGTATTGATAACAATCGGACCACGGAGATTAGCCGTCATGTTCTCAGGATTCTCCGGGATGACCACAACAGCGAACACTGCAAGGTCGCTAAGCCTCTCACATTTGAGGGCCTCCAAATCTTCCCTTGTCAGCTGAACCTCGTAGTCAGGGAAGAAAGTAAAAGGATCAACAATAACAAAGGCGAGGTTGGGTTCATCCACAGCCTGATACCAGAGGAAGGGTGACCCCTCATTGTGCTGGATAAGTACATATTCCTTGATTTCTCCAAAGCCCAGCATCCCATCGGGCATAGTCACAACCGAGTCCTCGTTGACCTCAATCTCACCGAATCGTGAAGTGGCTATCTTCATGATATCTTTCTCCTTCCGTTCTACCTTATGAAGTTGATCAAGCTCATATCCATCATCTTCGATGCGGCGGCCAGAGCTGATTCATACGCCACCTGTTGGGCCTGGAATCTAACCAGTACCTCAGCCATATCGGCATCTTCGATCTTGGAAATATTTGCCTGGAGATTTATTATTTCAGTATCAAGCCTTGCATTGGCCAGCTCAAAGGAGTTCCGACGATTTCCCAACCTGGCAAGTCTATCCGAGACCTGGCTCAGGGCGCGTTCAATATCATCAAGAGATGCATTCACTGCAGAGCCATCGTTTCGATATAGGGCGGTCTTCACAGTTATCATGACACTGAAGACATTGACATCTGAGGCGAGGATCTCCTCGGCACCGATGTTGACTTCCAGGTAAACGCCCCTTGCAACCTCACGGTTTATCTTGCCTGATGTAGATGCTACGTTCAGAGTCACTCCGGCAATCGTCTCAGTCTCGTATGAGACAGTGAACGTATCGGCTGGATTCATTGAACCGCCTTCAAGTCTGCGAATCATGCCTGTTGAATAGTCGATCTCGTAGTCCACACCCTCCGCATATGTTTCTCCACCGGGACCCTCGACCGTCACCGTTCCTTCCTTTATCCGGGCATTACCGAGCTCCGTCCAATCACTACCATCGAGATTGAGCACTTCGTCCTCAACCTGATAGGTCGATGAATACGGCGGTGTCTTGGTGAAAGTCCCCGAGAACAGATAGCGGTCGCCATACGTTTTGTTAATCAAGGTGAGCAGGCGTTCGATGAGATGCTCAACCTGCTCAGCCAGTGTGTGGCGCTCTGATGCCGTCTTGGTGTCATTCGCTCCTTCGATTGCTATCTCTTTGAGCTCAATTACGATGCTAACCATACTGTCAACAGCAACCTCTGAGCTATCAAGCCAACCAAACGCATCCTCAATGTTCTTCTGAAACTGTTGCTTATCCTCAAGAAGCGACTTGAGACGAAGTGACTTCGAAATGCCTATGGCATCATCCGAGGGCTTAAGGATCCGCCTGCCTGTCGCCATTTGAGTTTGGGACACCTGCAGACGGCCAAGTGCCGAAGTGATGTTATCGAGTATCTTGGATCTTAACATCCTACCTGTTATTCGCATGCCGATCCCCCTTAGATCAAAGCAGTTCCATGACAACGCCCATCAAGTTATCAATCACAGTCACCAGCTTCACAGCCGCCTGATAGGCATGCTGCGAAGCCACGAGATTTGTCATCTCCTCATCGAGACTTACTCCCTTGACACTCTCTCTTCGATTGTCGATCTCGTTGACAAGCAACTCCTGCGATTCCCGCTGGCTTGATGCCCTGGATGATGCTATACCGAGATCACCAACAATGGAGCTGTAGTATTCCTCAGCTGTTGAGCCATCGGACCCGAAGATTCCCTCAAGCCTCAGTCCGGCGATTGCGAGAGCATTGTCAGCATTGCCAGGTGTACCATCAAGGGAGGCTGCCACCATGCGTGGATCATTGAGAAGATCATCAGAGACTGAAATAGTAGCCGCTGTTATTCCGTCCGGATCGAAGAAATCTATCCCAGTTGTCGCATCAAGCCCGTATCCCGCCCGATGTACCTGATTTATTCTCTCGACAAGTGTTCTTGCCATGTGATCGAGCCGCTCAAGATACTCAGGTATGATTTCATCCCGGCTCTCAAGCAGTCCGGATAACCTACCCCCACCAAGATTGAGGACGTGATCGGAGTTGCCAAGAATCAGGTCATGGACGACCATGCCACGATCAGCTCTTTCAGACAACCCGACCACTACAGCATTGCCTCTCTCTACAAGGGCTTCGCTACCGATCTTGACAGCGACTGCTCCGTCGGTTGACTCAAATGTCTTGATGTCAACGATCTGTGAGAGCTCATCGATGAGCTCATCCCGCTTATCTCGAAGATCCCCTGCCTCATTGCCACCGCACTCTGCCCGGACTATCTGGCGATTCAACAAGGCTATCCTCGAAGCAAGCGAGTTTATTATGTTTACCTGTCTCGCTATCTCATCGTCGATGTTCTGCCGAATCTGATTGAGGTTACTGTCTATTCTTCTGAAAGCTTCACAGAGTGAGCCAGCCTTGCCCAGAACCATTTCTCTCAAGGTCGGACTCTCAGGCTCATTGGCCAGCTCCTGCCATGAGTCCCAGAATTCCTGCAGGATCGAGCCAAGGCTGGTATCCGAAGGTTCTGCAAAGACCATCTCGATCTCAGTCAGTGTCTGCTCCATGCTTTCATAGTGCCCGTATGATGCCCTGGCATTCCAGTAAGATCTATCAACAAAGGCATCTCTCATTCTTCGAATTGTCGATGTGGAAACACCAAGACCTATTCTTCCAAAACTCAGCTCAACCGCTTCGCTTTCACCGAGCACGGGCCTTCTACGCGAGAAACCAGGAGTATCGACGTTAGCGATGTTGTTGCCATACACACTGATGGCAAGCTGGTATGCCGAAAGGGCCTTACGTGCTACTTCGAGTCCCGCAGTGAGTCCTATCATAGCAACCTCTCCGTATCCTATATTGTTCTGTTGATGGCTATTTGCCCTGTCGAGCAGGTTAGTTCACCGTTGGGTGTATAAACCTTCGAACTATCATCCTCACCAGCAATCATTTTGATAGTATTGTCAATGTATGCCAGCGATTGATTTATCAGCATGCCGTTCTGTGCATTGACCTTACCAATCGCTTCAATGACCTCCTTAAGCGAGCTCCTTATCCTCTTGAGCCTCGAGGCAAGATAGTCAGGAGCTATCTCAATCATTTGATCTATCTTGATTGAACTGTCTTCATCGATTGAGGCATAAGCTTCAACGAGTTGCTTTCGCCGCTCTTCAATCGTTCCAATGCGGTTAAGAATATCGATCTGTTGCTCAATGGAGGTGGTTATGCCTTCGACATCCCCGGCCACCAGGGCTTCCTGTTGAGACACGAGCACACCGTGTAGCCTCTCCAGTAATTCAACTTCTTGATTCAGGATCTCAATCAGATGCGAAAGTTCAACATCCTCCATCAATCAACCTCCATCATCCTGGTCGATTTCCGATTTCGCCAGTTCCAGCTGCCCTAAGATCTTCAAGATGCTTCAAGACCTTCTCAACATATGTCTGTGTTTCCTTATAAGGTGGTATGCCACCATATCTTTCGACAGCAGCAAGCCCCGCATTGTAGGATGCCAGTGCAAGCCTGAGATCACCCTTGAAGCGATCGATGAGCCGCCTGAGCAATCTCGCTCCCCCGAAGATGTTCTGAACAGGGTCGAATGGGTTGCTTATGCCCAGCTCATGAGCTGTTGCATCAGTCAACTGCATCAGCCCCTTTGCACCTTTGCCGGATACAGCGTATCTGTTGCCACCTGACTCCTGCATGATAACTGCCTTAATCAGATCGGCGCTAAGATTGAAAACCCTTGCAGCCGCCCTTATGGTTGAATCATATGGTCCAAGCGGGACATCAGAAGGACTGAGTCTCCCCGTCGCAGTTTTTTCCGTGCCATCTGTGCCATCCCTTGTAAGTTGCAGGTGCCGAATGACCCTCGAGCGATTCTCAACGCGTGAAATGTCTGGCTTCAGTGTCCCATCATCCAGACCAAGCCCACGGGCAAGCAGGTTAGCAATACCCAGTCCTCCGGATTTCGCAAGAGCCAGACTCAGCTGCTCATCCATCATCGACTTGAAGATGTCGTTTCCGAATCCGGAAGTGTCGTCCTCTTCCTTGGCCTTGAAAGCCTGTCTCATCGTGGAAAGCATCCGATAGATCAGAATGGATTCAAACTCCTGACATGCCCGGTAGGCTCTCTTGATATCCGCCTTTGATTTTTTGGGAACCTGATCTGACCCAGGCTTCACGCTCAGAGTTTTGATGACATCAACTTTGAGAGCCATTTTGATCACCGCTGCTACATGATTTTTATTTCAGCTCGAAGAGCACCAGCCTCTTTCAGAGCCTGGAAAATCGCAATCGTGTCCCTGGGACTTACCCCAAGCGCATTCAGGGCACGTGCAACGTCAGCAACGTTTGCCGTCTCTCCAATAGCAACCACGCGATTCTTGGCAACATCAACCTCAACATTTGTATCCGTAACCACCGTCGTCTTACCCTTGGAAAATGGCGCAGGCTGGGATATATAAGGACGGGCTTTGATTTCAATACTCAAGTTGCCATGGGCTATCGCCACTGCACCGATTGTGACATTGCCGCCAGCAACTATGGTTCCCGTCTTCTCATTTATCACAACAATGGCTGCTGCGTCAGGTTCAACCCTTGTTGTCTCGATTCTGGCAACAAACGTCACAACGTCTCCGCTTGCCTTGACATCCTCAGGGATGTCAACCCTGACAAGGCCGGGATCGAGCGGGGTCGCCTTCACGGATGCAAAAGATTGCTCAATCGCTTCAGCAACACGGGCAGCAGTTGTGTAATCAGGATTGAAAAGACTTATGTCGATGTAGTCGATCTCTGGCTCCATCGCAAGTTCGGTTTCGACAGTCGCCCCTCCAGGTATTCTTCCGACAAGTGTATAGTTCTGGGCAACCATATCACCACCCGCACCGGTCGCTTTGAAGCCACCCACAGAGATTGGTCCCTGAGCATACGCATATATAGTTCCATCGGTTCCGACGAGGGGTGTTAGAAGGAGGGTACCTCCTTCGAGGCTGTTGGCATCACCGAGCGATGAGACTATGACATCGAGTTTCGAGCCTCGCTTTGCGGTGGGAGGCAGGGATGCTGAGACCATCACCGCAGCAACATTCTTGGTTCGAACCTTATTAACAGGAACCGTGATGCCCATCCTTGATAGCATATTGACGACCGACTGAACCGTGAATTCAGTACCTTTGCTGTCACCAGTACCATCGAGCCCAACAACGAGACCATAACCCAGAAGATTGATTTCACCCTTGACCCCGACATCGCTAATATCCTTGATGCGAGGTATGGGTAAGGCGGCTTGTACCAGGAAAAGAACAATCAACACACTGGTCGGAATCCAGATCGATTTCACCATTGTCGAGATCTCCTTAGAAAAACCATCCTATAATCCGTGCGAATATGCCTGGCTTGCTGCCTGATGATACGAGACCCTTGCCTTTGTAGGTGATTTGGGTGTTGGCTATGTCAGTCGAATAGACTGTGTTGTTGGTCGATATATCCTCAGGCCTTACGATTCCGCTAAGAACAAGTATCTCCTTTTCATCGTTTATCAGGATTTCCTTTTCACCCTTTATCACCAGATTGCCGTTGTCGAGCACATCGACCACAACCGCAGCCATGCGGCCGATTATGCTTCCTCGACGTTCAGTCGAACCGCTCCCTTCGTGTCCTCGCCCGATCTCCGCACTCACTGAAAAACCCGGAATGAAATCGAGTCCACCAGTGCCCTGCTCACCCGAAGTTGAGAACTTGGTCTCCTTGCCCGTTGAGATCTTCGCGCTATTCGATGCGAGGGTTTTTTCAGTTATGATCACAGTTACAATGTCACCCACCCTTGCCGCCTTGATATCCGAATACAATGACTCAAAACCAAAGACAGGTGAGGAGACCAACAGCATCACGGACAAGAGCATCAACACCTGAACCGCACTTTTCAGAATCATGATCGAGCTCCTGGTTTTCATAGCATCTTCCCGTCGAGGACAACCAGCCCCTTGCCGACCACTGTTCCAGTCAAGCGCTTACCGGTTGTCAGATCCTGCACCAATATGTGGTCGCCGAGAGAACCATCCTGTAAAGCACGCGCCTTCGAGGTCACAGTAACGGCACCAATAACGACTGAAACCATGACATTAGAACCACGTTCAATGACAGGAATGTCCTCAACATCGGAGGCAGCCAGAATTGTCCCAGCATTGATCACGCGCTTCGTGCGCTTGCCAGTAAGCAAATCATGCGTTTCAAAGTAAGCATCTGTCATGAAGGTTATATCTCGCTTCTCGATCCTTATATCGTCGGAATTGATGACCTCGTGTCTGCCAAGACGACGTGCAGCTACTGCCACCTTCTTGAAAACACGCACTCTGGCGGTCGCAACATATGTCTTCTCTGTCCCGTCAGCAAAGGTGAGCGTCATCCTGAATGGCACCGTACCGATGACCGGTCGATCTGAGTAAAGATCAAATGCCCATGAGGTTATCCCAGTCCTCTGATCGATGTCAGGGACTTCGAGCCTAATGGCGACTGAGTCATATGGCACACTTAATCTGTCGATGAGAAAGGTTCGAGCTGCCTGACTGATCTGCCTGGTATCGGTGCAAAGACATCGTTCTGGAAACAAAAGCACAGCCTGTACAATGAGACTGACCAGCACGAAAGCAATCACTTTCCTGTTTGCCATATCTTACCTCGCCAGGTTATTGACAATCGCCAGCATGTCATCAGCAGTCTTTATGGCCTTTGAATTTATCTCGTATGCTCTTTGGGCTACGATCATGTTGACCATCTCTTCGACGATCTCAACGTTTGAAGTCTCAAGATAACCTTGATAGATCTCACCATTACCTTCAGTTCCTGGTGTTCCGGGAATCGGATCGCCGGCTGCCGGGGTCTCGACATAGAGATTCCTTCCAATGGCTTTTAGCCCGGCAGGATTCATGAATCTCACTATTTCGAGACGACCAACCTCCTGCGGTTCTGTCTCGTCACCGATGGTCACCGCAACAGTTCCATCCCTACCAATCATTATGCCGGTGGTTCCTTCTGGAACGCTTATCTCAGGATCGATGAGCTCGCCATCGGTCGTGACCAGTCGTCCATCGCCGGAAAGCTTCAAAGCCCCATCGCGAGTGTACGCATAGGTCCCATCGGGTAGAAGTACACGCAGGAAACCATCACCATTTATTGCCAAGTCAAGTGGATTACCGGTAGGAAGGAGCTCGCCCTGAGAGAAGATTCTCGGGCTGGCGACAGGCATGGCGCCATAGCCGATCTCGAGCGATGTTGGCGTTTCCGCTCCCTGCCTTGGGATGCTCGCTGGAGCGCGATTTGTCTGATAGAAGAGATCCTGAAATTCAACCTTACTACGCTTGTAGCCAGTAGTATTTATGTTGGCAAGGTTGTTGGCAATGTTATCCACGTTTAGCTGTTGAGCACGCATTCCGGTTGCAGCTGTCTTAAGTGCTCGTATCATGCATTACACCCCCTACCTTCGACCAGAGCGCCCAGCTCGCTCAATGAGTTGACGAGCGCTTTCGTCTTGAAGTCTTATGCTCCGCTGAGCGGTTTCAAAGTTCCTGTGAAGATTTATCATCTCAACCATCTCATCAATGGGATTGACATTTGAGCGCTCGAGTGCACCCTGTATTATTTCAGTCTCATCCGGGTTGACGGGAATCGGGGTCGCTCCCCGAGCGGCGAAGCGGTTACCCTCTCTTGAGAGACGTTGAGGATCATCGAATCTAACAATCCGGAGAGTTCCGACTTCATCACCATCAACATAGACGGTCCCATCTCTGCCAACGGTTATCTCCTGACCATCTATTGGAATCGGACCACCGTCTCCCAGGACTGGCTCACCTGACATGGTTGTAAGAAGACCATTGCTCGAGAGGGTGAAGGCCCCGCACCTTGTGAAGCATTCTCCATAAGGCGTGTCTATAACGAAGAATCCTTCACCATTGATGGCAAGATCAAGCGGGCGATCGGTTGTCTCGATGGGCCCCTGTTCGAATGAGGTGTAGAGTCTCAAGTTGTCTCCCCCCGATGCCGCAACCCTTTCGCTGAGGACTGCCTTGAAGGCCCGTTGAGCTTTGAACCCAGCAGTGGTTGCGTTCGCCAGATTGTTAGCTATCAACTCCTGACCAAGAATGCGGGCTTTCATATCGCTGGCAAGCCTTTGGATACCGCGTAGCATACTAACCTCCGATTTGACTCCGAGCGGCTATACTGCAAGGATCTTGCCAGAGACCTGGGGAAACCAGAGAATGCCTACATTGCATTATCTTCTATAATTGCAAGGGGTTAGAGACCAG
>JALGWB010000118.1 GCA_025774405.1 bacterium | reverse complement strand
TGGCTATGTACTTCCAGGTGAACCCAGTCGAGGAATCAATCTGAGACCTCTTCTTGGCAGAGTCGCTGACATTGGAAGGATCGTGGTCGATCAGAGACTCAATGAGATTGTCGTAAGCGACAGGAGCCTCTCAAGGCACGACATCGGGTCGATTGTTCTGCAAACAAGAAGGTATGGTGCTGAGGTCAAGGTGGTCTCGGAAGTCACCGATTTTCTGATAAGGGGCTCTCAGGTTGATGCCATTGCAGATAGACCGGTAGTAGTCTTTCCGCCAGTTAGTCTTTCAGGAGCAAATCTTGCAACCAAGCGCATTATCGATTACGCAGCGAGCCTGGTGGCTCTGATGCTTTTGATTGCGGTCTCACCGTCGGTTATGATTTGGCAGGCTGCAACTTTCAGGAATCTTAACGCATGGTTCAATGGGGTCAAAGCTATCAGTGCGGTATTGCTCGGCAAGCGGAGCTTGGTTGGACCGAGGAATCCTGTTCCTGGTGAGCGGTTGAAACCCGGCGTGACCGGTCTTTGGTTTGCTGCAAGCAAAGATGTCGGAGCCACTCAAATGGAGCTGGATACATATTATGTGCAGAATTGGTCGTTAACCCTTGACCTCGAGATAATGATCTACTCGGTTAAAAGGTTAGCAGAGCTATATGGGCGTTCGAAGCCGGAATGAAAGGGTAGCAATATGAGAATAATCACAACGACATTACTGATATTGTTTCTTGCATCGACAGCCGTGATGGCTGCTCAATGGGAGGTGCATCTTAAGTCGAATGTGGTCACATCGATCTGCGTGGATGGTGATTATGTTTACTGGGGTTCGACTGGTGGTGTTGTCATAATGCAATTGACGACAGGTGCTCAAGACAAAATCGTCAAGCAGGTTGGAGGGCTTACCAGTAATGTCATCACGGCAATTGCCACGGATGCGGATGGGAGGTTGTGGATCGGTACCGAGAGCCGTGGTGTATGTGTCTTCTACCAGGATAGCTGGACAAATTACTCCACAGGCACACTTCACCTGCCTTCCGATCAGGTGACTGATATTGGCACCTATGCTAATGTGACATGTGTTGGCACAAAAGGTGGGATTTCAATTTTCGAGGATGGCAGCTTCAAGAAGTTCTTCACGGGGAGCGATTGGTACAGCTCGGATTGCAGTGGTGTGAACTGCGTCGCTTTGAGTGATGATCGTATCATTGTCGGAACCGACTGTGGTGCGTTCGAGTATACCTATGATCTTGCGATCTGGGAGAGTATCATTGATGGCAGGGAAATCATTGATGCCGACTATGACGGCAAAAATCTTTTCTGGCTGGTTGCCTCCGATTCGGTATACACCTATGACGGTCAGGACGTTGGCACTGTCTCAAAAATCTTCATAGAGCCAGACGTGATTCGGGGGATAGCTGCTTCAGACTCTATTATCTGGCTTGCTACAAGCAATGGGCCAACCAAGTTCGATTTCACGAATTCATACTGGGTGAGAAACAAAAATGGCATTGATTTTCATCTTTTAGATACCCAGCCGATCTTCTTAACCGATGACGGCGTGCCCTGGCTGGCCACCCAGGAGGGTTTGGCACAGCTGATTGATTCAACCTGGGTGTTCTACCAGGCTTCTGGCCCGGCTACAAACTACATCGAAGATATCGCCGTCGATTGGGAGGACAGGGTTTGGTGCGCAACGGGGACGAGGGGTGGAGGGGCGGAAGATGCGATCAAGGGGATTCTCCGATATGATGGGTTTGAGTGGGAACAGATCAGGACTCCAGCAATCACGCACAACAATGTTTACTGTGTTGAGGTAAGCCCTGTTGATGGCTCGGTGTGGATTGGGATGTGGGATATCGGAAACGGTGATTTGATGCGATATGATGCTGAGACTTGCCAGTGGACAAGCTTTCAAAGTTTACTGGCGAGCCGGGTTATCTCTGACATATATATCGATCAAGACGGTCACGTGGTCTTCGGAGAGTACCTTCATGGGCTTGGAGTTATGTGTGACGAGGATGAGATAATAACCTATGTGAAGGGCGAGCCTTCTGAATGCATCGGTAGCCAATGTGTTACTGCGATCGGACCAGGGCCCGGCGGTAGCATTATGGTCGGCGATTTCATGCTGTGCGAGGGTGAGGTTTACCAGCTGGATATCGGAGCGAGTTGTTCTGATAAGGATGATGACTTCTGCATGAGATGGTCAAGTCGGGATGGGTTCGTCAGGGGTAGTGTCAACAGTATCACGCTCGATCCCTTTGGTGTTGTTTGGCTGGCAACAACAGGCGGTCTGAGTGCTTATGATGGCTCGTGGCATGCAGTTAGCACCTCAATGGGAGCTGTTTGGGATGTGAAGGTTGACAAATGGGGCACCAAATGGGTTGCCTCCGATGTTGGGCTGTGGGCACTTCATGGTTTTGGAACAGAATGGGAGGATTTTGCCAAAAGCTATGATTTTTATGACAGCTACAACAGTCCGCTTCCGGATGCTCCCATAAAGGCTGTTGCCTTAGGTGCCGATGGTGCTTTATGGGTTGGGACCGGTGGAGGGGGTATCTACAAGTTCATGCCCCCGAAGCCAGTTGTCACGACGAGAGCCTGGGTCGATGCTTATCCCAATCCCTTTGAGTTCAATTGCCCGCATGAGGGCAGAATACATGAAGCAGACTATCTGAGCTTCAGAGGGTGTAAGCCCGGGACCGACATAACAATCTACACACTGACGGGTGATCTTGTGATAAGACTCAGATCTGGTGAACACTGGTCACGCCAGCAAATGGAGGATCAGGGCATCGTTTCAGGTGTGTACATCTACCGAGCGTTTGCCGAGGATGGCAGCGAGTTTGTTGGTAGAATTGTGATAATAAGGTAGGCACAGATGGCGATTACGGGAAAGACCATATTGATGACAGGAGGGGCTGGTTTTATCGGAAGTCAGCTGGCCAGACGGCTTATTGACAACAATGAAATCGTGATCTTCGATAACTTACATCGAAATGCCCTGAAATTCACAGATCTTGATTCGCATCCCAATCTACGACTGGTCAAGGGAGATGTCCTTGATCGAGCTTCACTCTTTGAAGCAATGGATGGATGCGACATAGTAGTTCACCTCGCAGCGATAGCGGGTGTTGATACCGTCATGGAAATGCCTACATTGACGCTCAAGGTCAACCTGTTAGGCACCCTGAATGCGCTTGATGCTGCAGTCAAGATCGGTGTTGAGAGATTTGTTGATTTCTCAACGAGCGAGGTTTTCGGGAGTCATGTCTATATGGCTGAGGAACACAATGCGACAACCCTTGGTGTCGTTGGTGAATCCAGGTGGACCTATGCCGTATCCAAGCTGGCTGCTGAACACCTGGTGTATTCCTATCACAAGGAACACGGCTTGCCAACTGTCACGATAAGACCATTCAATGTCTATGGGCCTCAGCAGGTTGGCATTGGTGCGATTCATACCTTCGTGGTAGATGCCCTCAAAGGCAATGATCTTCTAATCCACGGTGATGGCAATCAGATAAGAGCGTGGTGCTATGTCGATGACATGGTGGACGGCACACTGCTTTGTCTCGAGAGAGAAGAAGCTATTGGACACGTCTTCAACATAGGAAATCCGAGGGCAACTGTAACTGTTGCCAATCTTGCGCAACTCATAAAGCGACTCTGTGACTCCAGTTCAAAGATAGTCTATGGCTATAAGGACTATGTGGATATCGAACTGAGGATCCCGAGCATAAAGAAGGCTCAGACCTTATTGGGATACTGGCCCAAGGTGGATCTTGAAGAGGGGCTGATCAGGACAATTGAATGGTACAGGAGCCTGATAGGTGATTAGACTTACCAAGCCCTTGCTTGAGGGTGTTCTGGACGGAATCAAAGACATCCTGGCTGGGGGCTTTCTTGTACAGGGCAAGCATGTTGAGTCCTTTGAGAGTATGATCGCTAACTTCGTCAGCAGGACTCATGCAGTGGCTCTCAATTCAGGCACTTCCGCCATCCAGTCCGCTTTGATGGCATTAAATCTTGGAAGCCACGATGAGGTCATTGTGCCAGACTTCACTTTCCCCGCTACGGCTAATGCTGTTGTCAACGCTGGGGCAAGACCTGTTCTTGCAGATATTGATCTGGCCACGTTCAACATCAGTGTCGAAGCAGTTGAATCCCTGATTGGACCCGCAACCAGAGCTGTAATGCCAGTCGATCTTTTCGGCCTGCCTGCCGAACTTGACAAGATCTCGGATATCTGCAGGAGGCATAACATTGTCCTCTTCGAGGATGCAGCCTGTGCTTTGGGTGCAGCAATCAATGGGAGGAAATGTGGTTCATTTGGTAAGGCTTCAGTGTTGAGCTTCCACCCTCGAAAGATAGTCACGACAGGTGAGGGGGGCATGGTGCTCACTGATGACGATGCCTTGAGCGATTATGTCAGGAAGATACGCAATCATGGAATCGTTTCCGGTGAAGGCTTTGTGCTGCCTGGCTTCAACTTCAGGATGAATGAACTGGAGGCATGTCTAGGGATTGCGCAGATGACAAAGATTGATGATCTCATCGTGAGACGAAGGCAGGCGGCCAAGTACTATGGCGAGCTTCTCGAGGGCATAGTCGAGATCAGGCCACCTGCCGAGCCTGATAGGATGTATCACACTTATCAATCCTATGTTGTACTGCTTGATCCGAAAGTTGACCGTGATATGTTGATAGAGGAGATGTATCGGCAGGGGGTGGAGGTTTCGATGGGCACATATGCCATCCATGTGCAACCCTATTATAGCGAGCGATTTGGGTATAAGCGCGGGATGATTGAGACGTCCTATTCCGCTTATCTTCACTCGCTGGCCTTGCCGATGTATTCAACCATAACCGATGATGAGATAAGGATCGTTGTTGACAGGCTAAAGTATTGCCTTTCGAGGTTGTGATCTGACAGCTGATGAAAGTTCTAAAGTTAGACACCAGCAGCATATGGGATGACTTTGTCACAAGTAGCATAAATGGGACCATCTTCCATAGCCTTAGGTTTCTTGGCTACCATCCCAAAGGACGTTTTGATTTCGTGAATCTTGCCATAGCCGAAGGCGACGATCTTGTTTGCGTGGTTCCTGGTGGAACGATTCGGGGAAGTGATGGCGCTCGCTTCAGATCGCCTGTCGGAGCTTCTTTTGGAGGCTTTGTCTTCAGAGACCTAAACCTTAAGAGAATCTATGAAATCGTTCTTTCAGTGAATTCCTGGCTATCCTCTAACGGATTCAGAGGTGTGGATCTTATCTTGCCACCACCTTGCTACTGGAAGCAATGGGATGAAGGTCTCGAATTCGCTTTGAAGTCAATTGGTTATCGCATGGTCTCGATGGACGCTACGTGTGTTGTAGATCTGAGTGCGCTTGAAAGATCTGATCTGAAACCTGCTCTCCAGCGCAATCTCAGGAGGTCACAGAGCTCGGGCATATCGGTAAGAAGAGCGCAGGATGTGCATGGCTTTTACGAGATCCTCAGGTGTAGCCTTGCTGCCAAGCATACAGGGCCAACCCATAGCCTTGATGAGATAGAGCGCCTGATGCACCTTTTCCCCGACGAAATAGTGCTTCAGGAAGCCTTGCTCGAGGATCAAACCGTTGGCGGTTGTCTCATCTTCCGCTGCAATGCCATGGCAGCTTTAGCCTTCTACATTTGCGATGATCCGGCTTATCGGCATCTTCGGGTTACTGATAGGCTGCTGTACGAATCGGCGGTGTGGCTCAGGCAGCTCGGGCATCGCTACTTTGACCTTGGCACGGTTTCATTGAACGCCGAGATCAACTGGGGACTGTTGCGTTTCAAATCGAAGCTGGCAGGATTGATCCATGCCAGACGATACTATTCTATGGAGTTTGGAGACTGACATTGGTTATCGATGCTCATATTCATGCTACCCATTGGAGCAAGGATAAGTTCCTAGGCAGAGGTGTGGGGTTCGAAGAGATCGAACGCTGCCTTGAGGATTGTGATATCGATGGGGCAGTGCTCACATCAACTGACCTGAGAAAGAATGATGAGGTGTTGGATTTTGTAAAGGGTCAAACTCGAAAACGCTACTGGTTCTTTCCATGGGTCAATCCGACTATATCATCGGATCTTAGCTTTGTTGAGAGGCATCTTGATGACGTACACGGAATCAAACTCCATCCATCATGTGATCAAGTGAGGGTCACCGATGTGAGGGCCAAGCCGGTACTGGAGTTTGCAGCAGCTCACAACCTTCCGGTCATGGTCCACTGCGGAAGGTGGCAGGAGATGAGCAGCTATGCATATGCGCTTGAAGTCGCTGGATTGTATCGCCAGGTTGTGTTTATTCTCTCACACATGGGAGGCGATACCCCAGAGCTGGAGATGGCTACAATTGGTGGCATAGAAAAAGGGCAACTCGACAATGTTTATTTAGGCATAGAAGGGGTGCGTGAGTACTGGGCTGTTCAGGAAGCGGTGGATAGGCTCGGAGCAAGTCATGTTATCTTTGGTAGTGATTATCCTCTTGGACACCCCAGGGTTTATCTTGGGCTGGTTGACGCACTGAGGATAAGCTCTACTGACAGGGCTCTCATAATTGGGGGGAATATACTCCGGCTTCTTGGGGAGGAGGTTTGATGCTGAGGATATTGCATCTTTGCGATCAGAATTGGGTTGGCACTGCGTCCACATTTGTCCAGTATCATAACAAGCTCGGCAACTACAGCCGCATGGTGACCCTTGCCCATTGTGATAGTGATTTTGAAGAGGATATCTGCCTGAACCTGCCTTTCGTAAGGGGTAGCCGCCTTGACATGGCGCTCAAACATCTCAT
>JALGWB010000117.1 GCA_025774405.1 bacterium | reverse complement strand
AGGCACACCGTAGCCGCTCTCATGGATTCGCAAGACAACGATAGTCGGTGTCAACCTGACCGCAACAGTTGCACACTATCATCTCGTCAGCACCACCTTCATGGATAGGAAGGAATGAGGGTTCGGATGTCTATGCAGGTCCAATCAGCGTTGCAGGCGCAGTCGCTGTTGACAAAGCGAGTTCGGAGATGTAGCATGACATGGCTGGGTTATCAAACCATTTCTGAACCGAGGCATTTCAAAACCATGTGCAGGAGGGAAAGATGAATCAGGAGGCAATCGAGAAAGCAAGGCAGCATTTTGAGAAGCTGGTGATCGAGCAACTTGAGCGTGTCGAACGCATGAAGCATGCTGAGGGCTGGATCGACTACTCAGAACTCAAACCAATAATCATTGGGGTTATTGGTGGCGATGGTATCGGTCCATACATTGCGGCTGAAGCTCAGCGTGTACTGGAGACAATGCTGGCTGATGAGATCAAGTCTGGGAAAGTCGAGTTCCGTGTGATCGAGGGGTTGACAATAGAGAATCGGGCTAAGGTTAACAAACCCATTCCAGATGATGTGTTCGAGGAAATCAAGAAGTGCCACGTTACCCTCAAGGGTCCGACCACGACTCCACGCAAGGGGGATCCCTGGCCGAACATCGAAAGTGCTAATGTTGCAATGAGACGCTATCTCGATCTGTTTGCCAATGTGAGACCTGTCAAGGTGCCCAGGGAAGGTATCGACTGGATGTTCTTCAGGGAGAACACCGAGGGAGCCTATGTGCTGGGAAGTCAGGGGGTTGAAGTAACTGAGGATCTAGCCTTTGATTTCAAGGTCATAACCACCCAGGGGGCTGAGAGAATCATAAGGCTGGCATTTGAGTATGCACGCAAGAATGGAATCAATAGGGTAACAATCGTCACCAAAGCCAATGTCGTCAAGACCACAGACGGTAAGTTCCTCAAGGTTGGGCAGAAGATAGCTCAGGAGTATCCGGAGATAGAATGTGACGACTGGTACATCGATATCATGACTGCCAAGCTTGTTGATCCGAAACGTCGGCGCGACTTCAAGGTCATTGTGCTACCGAATCTTTACGGCGATATTTTGACTGATGAGGCTGCGGAGTTCCAGGGCGGTGTTGGGACAGCGGGGAGCGCCAACATCGGCAAACGCTATGCCATGTTCGAGGCCATTCACGGGTCGGCTCCACGTATGGTGAGGGAAGGGCGTGCTCAGTATGCCGATCCATCAAGCATGATTCGAGCCGGGGCTATGATGCTTAACCATATTGGCTTTCCTGAGAAAGCCAAACGGCTCGAGATGGCACTTGATATCTGTGGACAGTATGAGAAGAAACTTGTAATGACTGGACGTCCCACAGGCGCCACCGGGAAGGACTTTGCCGATTACATCCTCGAGACAGTTCAGGATGCCAAGCTTGAAGAACGCTGGAAAGGCTACGCCTTCGGATAAGCTGGCTGGTCAGATCAAAACAAGCAGCCGTAGCCAGGGGTCGAGAGGTTGAAGCGTCTCTGTGTGTCAGTCTGCCTTGCCACTGTCGTCTTAACTCTCGTTGCGTGCGGTTCATTACGCCGTCCAGGTGAACTTCTTCGTGGCTTCGAATGCTATCTGGTGCAACTTCACATCCATGGGCTTTCAAATCACAATGGCAATGAGCTGCCTGCTTCTATGGAATCACACAGCACGGAGGCCCGAAGATGTGGTTTCGACGCTATTTGGTGGAGTGATCACGCAAGGATTTTCGACAGCTATGACGAGGACATTACCATCCGTTTCAGGAGGGCTGAACTGATCGATGATGGCAGGACAATCCTATTCAGCAAGGGGCGTGCACGCACTCTCACCCGGCTTGCTGTTGAAAGGGCTGGCAATGCCTGTAGCGTCAGCATCGATAGAGCAAGGATTCGAATCGATTTCAGCAGGCTTAGAGAGCCGTGTAGCCCACGCAGTGTCCGCCTTGTATTGGGTTCCGACAGAGGAAAGGTTCACACGCTCGATTTCTGTCGCCCCGTTGCATCGGGTTTGAAGGTATCTGTCTGGGGAGATTTCAGCGACCTCAGGAAGCGTCATGCATGCTTGAGGTTCGGCTTCGATCTTTCATGGCATCCCAAGGGGCAGCATCATCTCGTTTTGGATTTCGTCAGTGGCGGGGCTGGTCCGATTGAGGTTTCGGGCGACACCCTGGTTACAGGCAGGTTTCCAATTGAGGGATCGGAGAATCAAATTGTAATTGATATCGAATCGTTAGCGTCAAATTTGCCAAATGGCTATGACAACACCTTGAGCAATGCCTGGCTGGAAGTGGCGACAGATGCCTGTGAACCTCTAGGCGTCTTGCTCGACAGTCTCAAAATCCATAGCGATCGACCCGGGGGCGAGAATCAATATAGAGTTGTTGAGGAGTTGGCAAAGAGATATGAGTCAGCATTCGCGGTGACAGAATACGTCGGCGTTGAACTCGGCCTCTTCCATACACCCTTGCTTCCCCACATGAATGCATACCTGCCCGATAGCACACGCGGCTTTGACGGGATGGACGCATGGCGAGTGATGCCGCGGGACGAATGGGTTGATCTGATCCATGCGAAGGGGGGATTGGTATCATTCAATCATCCTTTTGGAGCTTCATTGAGACCGCGTCACATTCCTGAAGATTCTCTGCCTCCCCAGGCTCCACCGCGCCGGATCTGGCGAAGTGGCACGAGGGTAAAGGAAGATGACTTCTGGCGAGTGGCAAATCCTATTCTGGAACGCAATGGCCTGAATGCAGATATACTTGAGGTGGGCTATCTTTTCAGAGGGTCGGGTTCGCTTGAAGATCACCTTCGTCTCTGGGATCTCGCTCTGGCTAATGGTATAAATCTTGTGGGCGATGGGGTGAGTGATAGCCATGGTGGCAGATGGGAGCCGAACATGCTGCCTGGTGACTTTGCAACCTGGATATGGGCACGAAGCAAGGATGCAGACGAACTTCTCAAGGCTCTCAAGCATGGCAGGGTAGCCTTCGGTGATCCATTCTTCTGGAATGGTAAATTCGCCTTCGGTATTGAAGATGCTCTGATGGGCGATACTCTCCATGTGGAGGAAGGCGGCACAGCTCAGGCCTGGATTCTCATCGATCCTCCACGTGATGACATCATCGTCAGGCTGCTTCAGGTCGAGATCCGTAAGGGGCGTGATCTTTCAATTGTAAGAGACGATACCCTGCAGGCAGAATGTCGGAAAGTATCGGTCAAAACCACAGCTCCGACCTACGTTCGAATCGAGGTCTACGCCCGCGACGGTACACCCCTCATCTTCAGCAATCCCGTCTTCCTGCTGCACCCCTAAGGGGTCGGAGCCAAAAACGTGCAAAGCCCGTTTTTGCAGATTTTGAACAAGATCGTGGAATACTTTAGCGGAGTAGGATGAATTTGCGCCTGATGATCTGGCTGTCAGCTCTGACCTCGACATAGTAAACGCCAGGTGACGCCTTTTCACCGTTTCCGATCGCCCCATCCCAGCGAGCCACTACGCCCTGTCTGGTCGGAAGCATCGGCATGGTTGTGACTACCCTGCCTGCTACGTCATAGATGGTGCATGTGGCGAAGGTGAATCCATGCCCGCTGAGACTGAAAACAATCGGGAGGTTGGTGGGATTGGGATAGATCGTCAAATGCACAGGGCTACGATCGGCACAAGCGACGAGATTCGATATGTTGATGCTATACGTGGAGCTCGACTGACTACGCTTGCCGTGGGGATAGTCAACGGCCCAAACTCGCCAATAAAGCATTTCATGGAGGGCCAGGTCAGGAGGGATTCTAAAGGACCTCGCCTTGAGGAGGCGATTTCGATACACATTCGTCTGGAAGTCACAATCAGCAGCTATCTCAATTTCATACCATCCACCTTCTCCACAGGTTGAGGTCCATGCGACAACAGGTCCGTCAGTCTCAATGGATGCAGTTTCAACGACCTGGGGAGGTGCAGGCGGTGGACTCAGGCACGTGAACTCATAGCAGGCCATATCGCTCATGCCACACAGTGCTGAAGTCGAACTTGACGAGAGCGACGAAGCAGAGCTGTCAATTGCAGCGACAAAGACAAGATGCCTTCCAAGGAGCAGCTGCTGAGTCGTAAGAGTCCATGAAACCTCTGATCCGCTGTCCAAGATTGTTGCCTCGCTCCATGGTCCACGCAGATTGTCAATTTTGTAAAGCACCTTCATTATCCCGTAGGTTCTGGGTGTTCGAAGCGAGACAGCAGTGCCGGTGATGGTCGGAGTGCGTGTGTATACACTGTCTTCGGGTAATGAGTCGATCGTCACGACTATCTGCGGTTGGATCTTATCGCGCAACTTTATGACCTCGACGGAGTTACCCGCATTGTTGGAGATGTAGAGCTTTTCGAGAACGGGATCGTAAGCGGTTCCGTGCGGCTCCTCCCCAACCGGTATTCTCATGACACTCAAGAAGTTGCCATCAATCACGTGGGCATATGGATATTGCCAGGTTACTGTATAGGCCTTGTCGAGGTAAGGATCAACTCTGACTCCGAAGAGACCCTTGTCACAACGTACAGGTTTTCGCTTGTAGGTATCGCCATCTATCACAGTGATCTCGCCGTCGGTATAGCTGGAAACATAGATGGTATTGGTATTAGGGTTTATGCTCAGTGTCCGCGGTGTAGTTCCGACAGGCACAACTGTCCGTTCAAGCGTTTCACCATCTATAACTGATACGGTTCGCTTGTTGCTATCCACGCTGAAGATCTTATTGGTCACGGGATTTACGCGGACCTGTGTCGGTCCCGGTCCGATCTTGGCAAACTCAGTCGTAAGCAGTGCACCATCGACCACGGTGAGCGTCCAGCTTGTCCGATTCGGCACGTAAATCCTATTGGTCTCGAGATTGATAGCAACATCACATGGATAGGCTCCTGTTCTCACAAGGCTTGTATCAAGCGACCCAGCATCGATGACCGTCAGATCTCGTGAATACCTGTTTGCGACATAGACCTTCCCTGTGTTGGGATTCATCTCTATGCCGTGACCGTAATCCCCGAGAGGTACCATCAGGGTATCACCATTGCTTCGTCTGATGACCACCTTGTTTGCCCACGCGCAGAGAATATAGACATCATCACTGATAGCATCAACGATCAGACAGTTGGGCCCATCGGCGACCTTGAAATTGGAGGCAGCATTGGTATAACCATCTATGACGGTCACATCCGCAGTGAACCAATTCGGAGTATAGGCCTTATGGGTTTCCATATTGATCACGATGGGTCCTGGTCCGCCGTGTGCGGGGATGCGTATGCCTGAATAGTTTGCTGCTTCAAACACATTCACCTGATCAGGCTGAGATGCTAGCACATAGACCTTGTTGGTAACGGGATTTACAACGAGATCTGATGGACTGCCAGCCATGGGGACGATAAGCGTATCGCCGCTTGCTGCTATCTCGATCAGGAAGTGGGAAGAAGGGACTGTCACAAAAGCACGATTCGAGAGGGCATCAATTGCTACATAGCCTGGTGTATCCGGTAGGCTAACATCAAGCGAAACATAGGACTGAGTATCCAAGACGACCAAGTGATTAGAGCTTGTTGCAATGAAAAGGCGTTTGGTCTCCGGATTTACCACTAGATCTCGCGGAGTGGCAACCAGCGGAATGGTGAAGAGTGAATCATCGTCAATCGAGAGTATGTCGATTGATGGACTCCCTTGTGTGGCGATGTAAAGTGCGCCGTTGACAGCATCTATCTCGAGCCCGTGCGGATTGGCACCTGTAGCGTAATAGCTTGAATCGAGACTCACCGGGTCGAGCTTGAGCAGCAGGTTCTCATTGGTCAATGAGGCAAATACAGCACCTGTGTATGGATCAATCGCGATCGAAACTGGAACGCCCGCACATTTTGCGGTGTCAGTGAGAGCGAGATTGGTGAGCACGTAAAGTGAGCTATCGCCTTCGCAGGCGACGTAGGCTGTATGCCTGATGGCATCAACTGCAATGGCAAGCGGCGAATCACCGACAGCAATGAGCAGCGAGTCACCTGTATCGATGTGAAGAATCGTTACCAGGTCCGCAGATGGGAGGATTGCATAGAGATAGCGTCCAGCAGGGTCGATAGCGAGAGCACTGGCGGTGGCAACAAGCGGAAAATCCGATGCATGGGAACTTGCCTCATCTATACGGACAAGGTTGGGACCACCAATTGCAACCCAGAAATCCCTTGTAACTGGATCAAGCGTGATAGCCTGTGGGGCAGAGGATAGCGCTATGGCTCCACAATGCCACATTCCAAATGCTGGTGACAGAAATCCCAGCAGGCAAAGCACAGATAAGAAAGCACACCAGCCTTGTCTCAAATAATCACCTTCCCAAGCAAAATAGCCGGTAAGTCAGCAAGACTCCCGGCGTCCCAACTAGTCTCATTTTAGCACGTAACTTCAAACAAGTCAAGCCAGCCAGGGTCTCGGACAGGGCCATGGGGATCTCGAGTTTCCGTAACATAGGGCTGTAGGTTTTCTAATCAATCTGGATTGATCATACATGGGACATTCACAATAGTCAGCCGGCTCGAGCGCAGCCGATGTGTTTTGGAGTAGAAGATCGGTGGCTGAAGTGGTATAAGCCGATAGGGGAATACGATAATCAAGGAGGGAGGATCCATGGTGATGGGGAGGCTTCTGCTGGCAGCTGTGGTTTTGATCTCAATACCATTCTGCAGAGGTGCTGAGAGTATGGACAGAGGCAAGTCGATAGTATCACCTGGCATTGAGACACTTCAAAGAAAACTGGCAACGTCTGACCCTTCAATCAG
>JALGWB010000116.1 GCA_025774405.1 bacterium | reverse complement strand
CTCAGCGTCTCTGCCTTGCTCTGGGATTGGGAATGATAAAATTGTAAACCTCTTTGTCCAGTGAGTCAGGAAGCTTATATGGCTCACCGTCTAGAAGAAGTGTTACTTGACGACGGTCAGTAAGCGAAACTATCACGAAGTCATCGTCAGAGTAAATTCTCAGTGTATCACCCCTACTGAGATAGCCATCGATCGGGGCATCCGACCCACAAACAAGCTTCATGAAGAAGCCTCCCTTGGCGATGACTTCAAGACATGCCTCATCCCTGCCTGATCTGCTTTCAGCCTGCTCAGTGCGAGCTTCAGTCATGGATTTGGCTGCGACATCACTGCTCTCCACTTGCGCAGCTGTCCTCTCTGGTTGGCTTTCGGATCCCGTTGTCGAAACCACCTCGGCGGTTACAACCGTGGCTGTGTCAGCTCCAGCGGTCACAGCCCCAGCATCCACCCCAATGTGCTCAACACTGCTACGCCTGCTCAGATAAACCAGCACCGCAAGCAATGCCACGCCAGCAACCGCCCCGGCGACCTTGAGGCCAAGCCTGAGGCGAATTCTTCGAGGATACTCCAGCTTCAGATTCCTTATCGCTTCCCTGGCGCGTTCTTCTTCACTCTTGCGAGCCCTCATTACCTCTTCAGGATCAAGCCGCAGAGCGCTGGCATAGGCTCTCAGGAAGACGTTCAGATAAACCTCAGCAGGAAACACACCGGGCCGCCCCTCCTCAACCTGTCTGATTATCTCGGGTCGATACATCGTCTTCTGCGAGATATCGTCGATAGTGAAACCAAGCTCTTCTCGCTTGCGTCTCAACCACTCGCCGATGCCATCCATCAGAAGTGTCTCCTCACAGTATAGGACAGGACAACCCTCTCGCCGGCGGATACAGCCACCTCAAATTCGACCTCGTTTGCCTTGGTCTTCTTATAGGGGTGAGAACTTCGTTTGATCTGCCAATCACCATAGATATGCTCAGTAACAACCACCTTCACATCCTGCTCCTTGTGGTTGGCGATTTCTATTTCAAAGGTCTCCTCGATCTTTCGCTCGCTGATTTTCTTGTAGTCGGTCTTGGCGCGAGTGGCCTTAATGTCGAAAGCATTGCCCACATAGACCTTGACCTCTTCATCCTTCGGAGTATGACCTATTGCATCCTCACCAATCAGTTCGAGAGCGCCATCCTCATCAACTTTGTAGACCCTCACCTTCCCGGCTGGAAGAGGAATCCCAAGACCTGCCTCACTGGAATTCTCAAATTTCATAACCACACGCACAGCATCCTCCAGCTGCCCATCATAGTTGTATTCCTTGGTGGCAGCGACCTCGGTTTCCGGAAAGAGTCTTATCTGTTTGACCTCTCTATCCTTAATGGTCGTCCGACCCTCAAGCGTATATATGTGATACTCAAAGAATGGGCGTTCAGTCACCGTCGGGGCGGGTCTTGCCAGCTTTAGTGCCTCAGCCACCGGATGGACCTTCTCCCTCACGCGATGGATCTCACCAGCAACCAGCTTCAACTTCGCATCAGGATAGGTTGCACCAGATCTGTTCTCGACCGAGACCCATGCCGCCAGGGACATGGTTTCATCGTCCTGCCCGAGGATAGCAATATATTCTGCATGCCAATTCATGCCCTCAGTGATGTAGGCAAGCTCCATCACAGCCGAGGTTTTCCTTGTCGAGTGCACTTGCCAAAACAAGGTGGGTCTGGTTATAAGACCCTTCTGCCCTGGTCCGAGCTCCACATCGGTTATCTTGTTCCTCGAGACGATTGCCACCCTACCATCATCGGTAGCGATCACCAGATTGGAGTTGTCAAACCCGAGCAGGCTACCAGCATACACTCTGCCCTCCGTCGCTGCCACAACTGCGTTGTCAATGTATTTCTCGAGTAACCTGTTGGGATTGACGAGGTCATATTCAAAGTTCTGTTCGAGCACATCGATTTTTCCCTGACCTCCGATGTTGAGCCTCACTGAGGTCGGATCGATCCTTGCTGCCACCTCGGCCACACTCAGGGTATTGATGCCTCTATCCAGCTTCACAGTTAAGCTCTGCTTAACGACTCCGATATTGCTGTTGTAGACGGTAACCTGAGTATCGCCTGCGTCAGCGACTTCTGTAATCAAAACAATGCAAAGCAACAGCATTGCAATTCTCATAGGAGCCACCCCCTAGTTACCTCCCAACACTGAAAGGCTTCTGCGCAGTTTCGAAGCCGTCTCAGCCAGGTTTCTTGATTTGGCTTCCTCCTTCTCAACTATCTCAGGCGGAGCTTTCTCTCGGAACAAAGGATCACTGAGCCGTCCCTGTGCTTTGGCAAGAAGTGACTCGACTCGCTTGAGTTCTTTCTCGAGCCGGTTCCTCTCAACATCAACGTCGATTATGTCGCCAAGTGGTACACCTATCTCAATACCATCGACAACACTTGTAGCAACAGGTCCATGGTCGGTTCCCGGCTTTCCACTGTAAATGTTCTTTATCTTACCCATACGCTTGATATATGACTCACCTTCAGCAATACCAGTGCGGATGTTTTCTGAAGAAGTCAGGAAGACATCGACTTCAACAGAAGGATGAACATTCATCTCGCCGCGGATATTCCTGACAGCCTCAACTATCGCCTGAACCAGATGCAGCCTGCTCTCGGCTTCTGCATCGAACTGAAAATCAACTTCAGACACAGGCTTGGACTCAAGGATGCTACCTCTACCCAATGCCAGCACATTCCATACCTCCTCAGTCAGGAAAGGCATCATCGGATGAAGAAGCTTAAGTGCTTGAGCGAATACTCTGCAGGCCACCTCAGCCGCCGTTGCCTTGACCGCTTGCTCGTCTGAGTAAAAACGCTCTTTCGCAAGCTCAAGATACCAATCACAAAACTCATGCCAGATGAAATCATAAACTGCCTTGCCAGCCTGGTTGAGTTCAAATGACTCAATCAAATCCTCTGTACGCCTGGTAACCTCTGACACACGGCTAAGAATCCACCGATCGCATAACTCGAGCCCCTCCCTGGTTGGTAACTGACCCCTGCGATCGGAGACTACTGCACTTAGAAGTCTAGCGGCATTCCAGACCTTGTTGGCGAAGTTTCTGCCCATCTCGATATATTTCTCTGAAAAGAGAATGTCGGAACCCTTGGGTGTCAGCGAGACCATGGTGAATCGCAAGGCATCGGCACCGTACTTTGATATCAGATCTGAGGGATCCGGCGAATTCCCGAGCGATTTCGACATTTTCCTTCCATATTCATCCCTGATCAACCCATGCAGATAGACGTGGTAAAACGGGATTTCTCCCTTGAAATGAAGACCGGCCATTATCATTCTTGCTACCCAGAAGAAAATGATGTCAGGAGCTGTTACGAGAACCGAAGTTGGGTAGTAGCGCTCGAGATCTTCTGTCTCCTTTGGCCAACCGAGGGTTGAGATCGGCCAGAGCCATGAAGAGAACCAGGTGTCAAGGACATCTTCCTCCTGATGAACTGGACCGCCGCATTTGGGACACTCAGATGGATCGGTCATCTCACTTATCATGAGATCACAGTTATCACAATACCAGACAGGAATGCGATGCCCCCACCACAGCTGCCTTGAAATGCACCAGTCCCTTATACTTTCCATCCAGTTGAAATATACCTTTGCCCATCTCTCAGGGTGAAACTTGATCCTCCCATTCCTTACAACCTCGATGGCAGGTTTTGCCAGAGGCTCCATCCTGACGAAGTACTGTTTGGAAAGAAATGGTTCAACAATGGTAGAACATCGATAGCATTTACCGAGGGAATAACCATATTGTTCAACCTTTTGTAGCAAACCCTGAATCTTCAGCTCCTCAATTATCCTCGAACGAGCCTCAAACCGGTCAAGTTTGGCATAGGGTCCGGCATTGTCATTCATAATCCCTTGCTGGTTCATGATCACGATCGGTTTAAGACCATGCCGCCTGCCCAGCTCGAAATCGTCCGCATCGTGGGCAGGGGTGACCTTAACAGCACCGGTGCCGAAGTCAGGATCAACAAAGTCATCAGCTATGATGGGGATCCCGCGCTTCAGTATGGGAAGAATGGCAGTCTTGCCAACCAGACCACTGTACCTGTCATCGGTTGGATTGACTGCTACTGCAACATCCCCCAACATGGTTTCAGGTCTGGTGGTTGCAACTGAAATCTGTCCCCCACCTTCGAGGGGATAGTTGATGTAATAGAGCTTTCCCTGAATGTCCTCGCGTTCGACCTCCTCATCGGCAAGCGTCGTTAAGCACCTTGGGCAGGAATTTATCACATATTCGCCCCTGTATATCAGCCCTTCCTTGAACAGACTGACAAACGCTGTCCTCACCGCGAGGCTAAGATTTTCATCCATCGTGAAGCGTTCACGGCTCCAGTCACAGGCACACCCGAGGTCCTTGATTTGCTCGGTTATCTTCTGATCCATTTTCTCCTTCCACTGCCAAACCCGTTCGACGAACTTCGGTCGACCAAGATCATATCGAGACAAGCCCTCAGCGTGTAACTGCCGTTCAACAGCATTCTGGGTAGCGATACCCGCATGATCCTTTCCAGGAAGCCAGAGGCACTCCCTGCCCCTTATCATATTCCACCTGATGAGAACGTCTTGAAGAGACATGTTGAGCACATGTCCGATAGTCAACATCCCGGTGATATTGGGAGGCGGCATTACAATAACAAATGGCCTTCCCCGTCGGCTGCGAGGTCTGAAGAGATCTTTCTCAAGCCAGACACTATACCACTTCTTTTCGGCCTCAAAAGGGTTGTATCTGCTTTGCATCAGCGATCTCCTCTCGTTTCTTTCCTTGTGCGAAACTTAACACGGTGCAGCTAGCCAGTCAATCCTCTGGCTTTTCTTGACCTGACTATATCGAGGAAAGCCTCAAGCCGCATTTGCGTTTTCAGATCAAGCTTTGCTGGACGATTGCCTTCGATTGTAAGCACAGGTATGTTCAACGTCTTTCGTATGATTATATCCTCGATCTGCCTGAAACAAAAGGCTTGCACGTAGTGAATTATGCCATCAATTCTTCGTAAGGCTACTTGACGTTTGATATCCTCAAGGCGGTACTTTATGTGATAGGGGTAAGTGTAAGCTCGGTATTGCTCAAGAAGATCTTCAGTCTCCAGGGGCATACTGAACTGCCTTTGTAGTTCGTTATAGACGATGGTGGCCCCCTGCAATTCAACGAACTCGTATAGACCGCTAACAATTGGCGGAATGCCAATGTAACCCAGCCTTATGTCAAAGGCACGCCGAGATCGGTCCTTAACCTCCTTAAGGAAATCATCAACCTCCTTCTCGAAAAGGTCTGGATTGCTACGCATATCACTGCAGGATATCTGGAAATAGTGATTTTCAAAACCTGTTACTTTCCCATCCTGCCAGGTGAGATCATCAATTCGGCGTACCTTTGCTCGGATGACATCAAGCTTCCGCTTGGTCTCGATTGCCTTGTCGATGTCTATACCGAATTCGCTACAAAGCTTGTCAATCTGGAGTCGCAGCAGATCTCTGTCACGGTCATATGGGTAGAGAAACGGGATCGTCCTTATGCCTTCAAATTCAAGTGTCTCCATAAGGGCATGGGTGTTGCTGCAGTCACCCTGCACCACCGCGATGACTGTCCTTATGTCTGACCTTCGAATTGCAGTGTAGATACCTTTAATCCAGGCACAGCTTGACTCTGGAAAACCCCTTCGCTCAGCTTGCTCTACAAGACTTGATGCATCTTTCGACTCAATGAATACGTTGTTGAGATCGACCACCCCAAGACCAGCTGCATAGATAACCTCTATCGGCACACTCGATGTTATGCCGACAAGCTCTGCATGGCTCATCTTAATCCCAGAATCTTATGCATTTGGAGTGAAACCCTCACATCAGTAACCATGGCCTGGGCCTGACGGGTTATCTCGACAAGCACCTCCGAATCCATTGCCGGGCTGTCGCCATGATAGACAGGCTGCAGAAAAACTGGAAGATGAGGGTTGATCTGGCCGATTAGTTCTAAAGCCTGCTTGACCTCGGCCAATTGCTTGCTATCAAAAACGATCTTTGCCGCCATCTGTACGCCTTTGAAAAAAGCTATGAAGCTTGCATGCTCCTGCCAAAGCCTGCGCCCTCCCTGACTTGAAGGCAGTTTGATGTCCATCGAAACGAAGTCAAAGGCAATTCTTGCCAGCTTCGACTCAGGTGTGAGCGTGCCATTGGTCTCGAGATGGATGCCAAACCCTTTGAGGCGGAGCCCAAGACCGAGTCTGACGGCAGCCTCAGATTGAACAAATGGCTCACCACCGGTAAGAAGCACATTCCTCGAATCAGGGAATCTTCCGGTAACGATGGAGATAACCTCATCAATATCGATCGGATTCTCTATCGTAGTCGCACCGGAATGTCCCAGGACATCAGCAGTATCGCAGGGTTTACGGGCTTCTGGGGTATCACAATATGAGCATGAAAGATTACACCCGGCAAACCTGACTACGACCACGGGCCTGCCTGCATGCATCCCTTCTCCGTCGATAGACTGATAGATCTCATATAGGTTTGCCTCAGCCATATCAGTTGACGGGCTTCACCTTCCAGGTGGCCTGGAGACAACTCTCAACCTCATTGGCAAAATCCTGCAGCACTCTGCTTGCAAGCTCATAAGGATCAATCCCGACAGCCTCGAGAAAAGCAGCTTTGACAGGCACGCCTCTATCTGTAATGTTCAATCCGAGGTGAATCAGCCCCGAGACCGGCGACACTGTGGCGACCGAAACCGAAAGCTTGCCATCCTCGATAAACAGGTCGTCACCTCTGCGTTCGACTCTCGACTGACCCAG
>JALGWB010000115.1 GCA_025774405.1 bacterium | reverse complement strand
TGAACCAGTTCATTGAGACCAAGGAGTCCGATAAGGTACGTAGCACGATTCAGACGCAGATACGGTTCTCCGTCTTTTTTCATCGTTAACAGAGCCAGTGGCCCACTATCGCCAAGATTAAGAAGCGTAACGATGAAACTCTTCTTCTGAAGGTGGGCTTTGACAGCCCGTTCAAAGAAAGTGTCAAGAATGCGGAACAGCTCTGCAGTATCGCCTGAGGCGAGGATACCAGCCCTCGGAAGGTTAAGTGTTACATTCTGCAAGGCACAATATCTCATCCTCCAGGGCCGGCGAGCATCCTCAAGATCAGCCTCTTCCAATCTGAATGATAGCCGGCAGCATTCTGATATCTTCGCAGTCTCACCACGGTCAAAGACAAAGTAGGTGTTACCCTTTTCAGCAGCGACATCGCTGATGTGAAGCAGAAAGTCCTTATGACCAGGGGTGGCGAAGAACTTCTCGGTGATATGAACCAGTGGCTTTGGGAAGAAGAATGGTCTGCCAGTGCCATCGCCTTCTTTATAGATGTCGAAGAGTGCCCAGGCAAACCGCTGCGCTTCTCGCTGAAACTCACTATATGTCTTCCACGTGGAAATTCCTCCAAATCCAATGGCTTCGACGTCCTCAAAGTGTTTCGGAACCTCCCAGTAGAGGTTAAGATCGCTGAAGATTGCCTGCCCACCTCTGGCAACACTCTGCTGCGAGTACTCGAAGACCAGCATCTGCGCCAGCTGCTTCATCTCACGGTCATTCAGACCGACCAGGAATGGTGAAAAGAAGATGTTGACGGCATCCCAGCCAATGGCACCAGCAAAATGGCCCTGGAGCGCTGCCGAAAACTTCACCATGTGAGCAAGCAGGGTCTCCGGATACTTAGCTGGTTTGGCAATTGAAAGTGCATTCGGCAAGTGCAGCCCGAACTTCTTCACATACTCAAGCGATTGCCCAGAACAATATGGTCGGTTGATGAAGCCGAGATCGTGCAGGTGAATGTCTCCTCTCGCGTGGGCGTCTGCTACATCTTGAGAGAAGACACGCATCAGCCCGAATTGCTTGTTGATAGCTTCAGCCAATGTCATGCTCGTGGCTTCCGGGTTGTGCGGTATGTTTGCGTTCTCCCGATTTCGCCATGTTATAATGCGTTCAGCGTCATAGAGAGGCACACCGAGTCTTGCGTGCCTCTTGCGAGCCTCCTCATAACCGTACTCGATGAGCTTAGCGTTCACCAGCTCACGTATCAGAGAAACCGTTATCACCTTGACCTTTGACTTTATTATGGTGTCTTCAACCTCATCGCTAATCGTTCTGGCGATTGGCTCTGGCACTCCAGCTTCACGAACCATTGCTTGCACCATCTTCCGCTTGTCCCAATAGGTGATTTCATCGGCTGACGTTCTAACAAAGAGTGCCAGCTCTGTTGGATCAATATCCGGTCGCCTTCTTCTGTCCTTGATCGCCGCATCGACCTCAGGTTTGGTCCTGGGTGCACCCCTGCGCTTTGCACGCTCATGTCGATAAAGAATGAAAGCCTTGGCGGTCCTCGCATGACCTCTTTCGATGAGAACCTTCTCAATCATATCCTGTATCTCTTCGACATGGGGAACACCATGCCCTTTGGTTGCATAGAGCTCGAGTATCACCTCGTCAGCAATCTCCTCTGCAAGTGAATGCTTTGTACCTCCAACTGCCCTGGCGGCTTTGAAGATGGCTTCAACGATATTGTCACGATCGAATCTGACTACCCGCCCGTCACGCTTCTTGACCATGCTAAAGAGCTTCGAGGCCAGCTTACGATGCAAGCGGTTAATATCCTCTTGGGTCTGTTGCGATTGGCCAGGTGATCGGTCACGCTCAGTCGGTTTCATCTTTCAACCTCCATGTCAAGTCGATTGACGGGCTGCTTTGGCGTCCTTGATAAGATTTCTGAGCTCCTGCATGAATTCTGTGATATCCTCGAAATGTCTATATACTGAAGCAAATCTAACATAGGCAACCTCATCGAGTTGACGGAGATGCTTCATCACCCTCTCACCTATCTCACTCGATGGTATCTCGTTTCTGAACTCACTGTGCAGTTCATTAACGATCTCATCCGTCACTTCCTCAATGCGCTGGCGCGGTATAGGACGCTTCTCACACGCTTTGAGGATTCCCTGAAGAACCCTGCTTCTATCAAAGTCCTGGCGTCGCCCATCCTTCTTGATCACAACAAGCTGTGCTGGTTCTATGTATTCATAGGTCGTGAATCGATGGCCACACTTGAGGCATTCACGGCGGCGTCTGGTGACCATGCCCTCCTTGGTTGATCGTGAATCAATTACCTTGTCTTCAGCGAATCCACAGGCCGGACATCTCATGGCAAAACTCCAACATATTGGGTTTGAACGAAGGTTACACCCAACATGTTGGGCTGTCAAGCCCCTTTACAGGAAGTAAGGTTGGATGGGAATTGAGCAGCGCAGGTTAAGGACTGTAGCTTGCAACAAACTTAGATTTTCTCAAATTCTCTCAAATCTCTGATACAAACTTCTATTTTAGCTTCCGCCAACATCTGTTGTGAGAGCTCATCGGGGTAGGCTTCTTCAACCACAAGGCGCTTGATGCCAGCATTGATCAACAACTTTGTGCAGAGCACGCACGGAAAGTGTGTGCAATAAAGTGTCGAGCCGCTAATGCTTACACCAAAAGCCGCAGCCTGCACTATCGCATTCTGTTCCGCATGGATACCCCTGCAAAGCTCGTGTCGCTCACCAGAGGGTACGTCCTGCTGTTCCCTGAGACAGCCTACCTCAGAGCAGTGCCGCATCTGCCTGGGAGCACCATTGTATCCAGTCGCCAGAATGCGCTGTTCTTTGACTATCACTGCCCCAACATGCCTTCTCAGGCATGTTGACCTTTGCCTCACAATCCTAGCTATTGCGAGAAAGTACTCGTCCCAGGAAGGACGCTCCAGCCTATCGCTGTGACCTGCTTCCTGCTTCACAGGGCTACCTCCTCCGCTTGCGTCTGCTCACGCGCCTTTGCGCCGACCTGCCACGGGCCCGAGCCAGCTTTCTTACTATCCTTTTGGTTTCATCCTTAAGCTGGGCAGCAAGGATGAGGTAATCGTCAAGGGGCCCACCTAAGGGATCGTCAATCGCCCTCCTCCCGGAGCCTGAAAATTCTGAGATCAGGTAGGTCTTTGTTTTGGCATCCTGCCACCTCTGAATCACCTCCTGCTTCTGAGCCTTCGTCATCGTCAGGACAAGATCGGCAAGTTTGACCCTGCGCTCGGTGACGGGCTTCGATCTGAAAGCAGAAAGTGAAAGGCCAAGGCGACTTGCAACCAACCTTGCGTTCTCCGAGGCACGCTCGCCGTTGACTGCCGCTGTTCCAGCCGAGCTTACGGACAGATTCAGACCCGCCTTGACAGCCTCATGTTTCATTATTACC
The DNA here is from genome assembly GCA_025774405.1 of bacterium. Lineage (GTDB taxonomy): Bacteria > Arandabacterota > Arandabacteria > Arandabacterales > Arandabacteraceae > JALGWB01. Next base: position 3,412 of record JALGWB010000115.1, on the reverse strand, counting down.
TCTGCGAGCGGGCTCCGGCAGGTATTGCCCGTACAGACCAGAAGGATGCGTGTTCTTTTGCTCAAATCACTCAACCCCCAGGACTAACCTGCCCCTTCTCACGATACGCAGGCGACGGGCTTTCACAGCAACAATTGTTGATGGTTCTGAGCTTTCGAGTGTGCCGCCATCAAGCAGCAGATCCACCTTGCCATCGAAATAGCGAAGCACCTCCTGAGCCGATATCGCCGGTGCTTTACCCCTCGGATTGGCACTGGGTGCTGCCAGGGGTGTCCCGCAGGCACGCAACAGAGCCTGCGCAAGTGGGTCATTGGGTATCCTTAGAGCTATAGTACCCTGACGTGAGATGACATGGTCAGGCACCCGTTGGGAAGCTTCGAACACAAGTGTAAGCGGACCAGGCCAATAGAGGTCCATGAGCTGTCTATGGGTTTGAGTGACGTTCTCCACCAGCTCCTGGACCATGCCCATGTCAGCAACGATTATCACAAATGGCTCGTTTCGCCTCCTTGCCTTTAGCTTCCGAAGCCTTTCAATCGCTTCCTGGCAATAGATACTGGCTGCGAAGCCATATGTTGTGTCTGTTGGAAAGCAGACCACTCCACCCGCATCAATGACACCTGCGGCCGCCGCTACTGCTCTCCAGCCTGGTAGCTCTCGCGAAATGCTTATGATCCTTGTTCTCATAGACCCTAGAACCTCAGCATAGCGAATCTCAGGATAAAGAGTCCTGCCAGAATATATACTATCAAACTCACCTCACGCCACCTACCTGAAAATGCCTTTATCAGAGGATAGATGATAAAACCAAGTGCCAACCCATTAGCAATGCTATAGGTCAGGGGAACAGCTATCATTGTCACAAAAGCGGGTATTGCTTCGTCGGGCTCCTGCCATCTTATCTTTCCGACAACTGCCATCATTAGGCTGCCGATCACAATCAGGGCTGGTGCTGTGGCAAAAGAGGGTATCATCAGTGCAATCGGACTTATGACAATACAGACAAGGAAGAGGATCGCAGTAACAACAGCCGTAAGTCCTGTTCTCCCACCTTCACTCACCCCGGCTGCACTCTCAATGTAGGTGGTTACAGTCGAAGTTCCGAGCATCGAACCCACAATGGTACCTGTTGCATCAGCAAGAAGAGCTCGATTTGCCCGGGGAAGCTGTCCCCTTACCATGAAGCCCCCACGTTCACCAATTCCTACAAGCGTTCCCATGGTGTCGAAAAGATCAATAAACAGGAAAACAAATATCATGTTGAGCAGACCGATCCTCAGCGCACCCGGGATGTCCAACGCAAGAAATGTTGCCTTAAACTCAGGCAACTTGAAAAATCTCTGGGGTACTTCAACAAGACCAAGTGGAATAGCAATCAGCGTTACTATGAGAATGCCAAAGAGGATGGCTCCTTTGATGCGCCTGGCCAACATGATGCCTGTGACCAGCAGACCAACAAGTGCCAGGAGCGTCTGAGGAGTCTTGAGTTGTCCAAGTGTCACCATCGTTGCATCGTCCCGAACCACGATACCAGCCTTCTGAAGTCCCATCATCGCAATGAAAATGCCGATTCCTGCGGCGATACCGACTTTGATCGCCTCAGGAACGGCATTGATTATCATAACCCTTATCCGTGAGAAAGTGAGCACGACGAAGATACAACCTGAGATGAAGATTGCCCCCAACGCAACTCGCCATGCTTGATCTATCCCGAAGGTTGTTGCTATCCAGGGTACAGCTGTATAAGCGAAGTAAGCATTGAGACCCATACCTGGTGCAAGTGCAAAGGGGTAGTTTGCCCCGAAAGCCATGATTGAAGTGGCCACAGCAGTGGCTACGCACGTTGCAAAAAGCACACCCTCAAAGTCCATACCGGCGTCGGCCAGAATATGGGGATGCACAAAGAGTACATATGCCATCGTCATGAAAGTGGCTACACCGGCGGTCACTTCAGTCTTCACATCCGTTTGATTCTGGCTCAGATGGAAAACCCTTTCAAGCATCCTGCTCCTCCACGGGCCTATGGGGTTCGACATGCACCATGACATCACTGACCTTGTCGAGACGCCTTCTAACCTGCTCACGCACATCCGTTGCGATTTCATGCCCCCTGGTCACGCTTATATCACCATCAACCAAAACATCCACATCCAGAAAGCGACTTGGACCAACCTTGTGCACCCTGATATTCTGAGCATCCCGAACTCCATCCACTGATACAACCACCTCTCTTATTTCCTCGATAACCTCTCTTGCGGGGGCCGCATGAACTATTTCGTTGATGTAATCTTTGAGCAAGTGGATGGACATTCTGACAATCAAGTAGGCAATAGCTATGCTGGCAATTGGATCAAGAAAAGGCACTCCCAGCCTTGCAGCGCTGATGCCCGCCAGAGCTGCAACCGAAGAGTAGGCGTCAGATCTGTGATCGTAGGCATTTGCGATGACACTGGGACTGCCATGAAGACGTCCGACCTTTATGGCATAACGATAGAGAGCTTCTTTAATCACAATCGAAGCGACAGCTGCGTATAAAGCTATGCTCTTGGGAACAGCAATCTGCCTACCAAAAAGACACCGTACCGAACCCAGCCCCATTATCAGACCTGTGGCTATGAGCATCAGAGTAATACCAACTGCAACAAGTGTATCGATTCCTCCATGCCCGTACGGGTGACACTGGTCAGGCGGGCGAGAAGCTGCCCTAAGTCCAAGATAAACAGCACCTGTTGCAGCAACGTCCGAAAAGGAATGCATGGAATCTGCGAGCATTGCCTGGCTTTGACCCACGAGCCCGGCAGATAGTTTGAAAAGGGCAAGACCTACGTTGACGACCAAACCGATCTGGGTGCAAAGCTTCGGCGAGAGTAGGATGTGCCCTGACGGAGAAGACCTCACGCTAGCCTCCGGACTTTGCGAGCGATTCCCTGTAGGCTCTAAGTCTCCGCACCAGGCGCTTATCGGAAAGAGCTAGAATCTCGATAGCCAGCAATGCTGCATTTCGAGCCCCAGGCTTGCCTATAGCCACGGTTGCAACTGGAATGCCCGCTGGCATCTGAACGGTCGAAAGCAGGGAATCGAGTCCACCCAGATTCGACCCGGCAAGGGGCACACCAACGACTGGCAGGACAGTATGAGCAGCCAGGGCACCAGCCAGATGGGCAGCCATTCCTGCACCGGCTATTATCACCTGATATCCCTGCCTCTCAGCCGATTGCGCGAATTTCCTCACAGCATCGGGACTTCTGTGAGCAGAAATCACATGCTTAGTGAAGTCGATACTGAACTCCTCAAGGATGTCACAGGCTTCATCCATCACGGCCATGTCCGAGTTACTTCCCATAATTACGGCAACCCGAGGCTGCTTCAACCTATCTCACCTCCATCTCCAAGCGCATCAGGCCCTTAAGAC
>JALGWB010000114.1 GCA_025774405.1 bacterium | reverse complement strand
TGTTCTGTTGGCGACATTGGCCCTGAACTGTGGTGGACCAAAGCCGGAACCCAGCCTGGACCTAGGAGCTGAGGCTCAGATCAAGCTCCCCGAAAGACCACCGTACCAGATCGCGGTGGGTGATGTCCTGGCAGTCAAGTTTTTCTATTATCCCGCATATAATGTGACCCTCTATGTGCGGCCTGATGGTTTTGTGACCATCCCACTGGTAGGTGAGGTTCATGTCGAAGGTATGAGGCCCTCTGAACTTGAAGCCATAATAAGATCGAAATATAGCGAGGTACTCGCTGAGCCGGAAGTATCGGTTATTGTGAGCGAGTTTGCTGATCAACGGATATTTGTCTTTGGAGAAGTACGAAGCCCAGGTGTGATTAAGTACCTGGGTGCGATGACTATTGTCGATGCGATTGCCAATGCCGGGGGGCCGCTGCCTACCAGCCGCCTGAGCAGCGTGATTCTTATGAGGCGCACCCAGAGCGGCAGTTACAGTGGCGAACGCATCAATGTAGAGAAAATCCTGGAAAGTGAAAAGCCGCAGAATATCTATCTGATGCCTCGAGACATAGTCTATGTGCCCATGTCCAAGATAGCGAAGGTCGATATTTTTGTTGAACAGTTCTTCCAGAAAATAACTCCGATGTGGCTCTTCTACATATACGGACGGAGGGTTGCTGAGGAGAGTGGAGCCCTAATAATTGGGCAATAGGGTTTGAGGTAACCAACGGAGTGAAGGCTTATGAATGGGACTGACACTGGCGGCGCGCAAATATCCGCACGTGAGATCCTGACCGTTATCTTCCGACGCAAGGTGCCTATAGCCATTTGTGCTATCGCCGTGGCAACTCTTGCCTTGACCGCGGCCTCGAGGACAACCTCTGTCTATCGAGCAACTGCTAAAGTGCTTCTGAGGCGTATGGGGGCGACACCATTGGCTACGACCTGGACGCCTTTCTATGGTCTTGAAGAGGAGATGAATACCGAGGTTGAGCTCATAACAACTGAACCAGTCCTTGAGCGTGCTGTTGAGAAGTTGAAGGAGAAATCAGTTTACATCCATGTGGCTTCTGGCGACACTGAGATAACTCGTGAGCCTACTGTGCGTGATCTTCGGGCAGGCGTTTCCGCAACGCCCGTGGAAATGTCTAACATAATCCTGATTCGTTTCACAGGTTCTGATCCACGATTTGTAGGGGAAGCTGCAAATGCAATAGCTGAAGCGTATGTTGAACACCGTATCCAGCTCCGAAAGGCCGGCAGTGCAGTCGAGTTTTTTGAGGATCAGCTTCGGTCGCTCGAAGCCCGCCTGCTCAGCTTGAAACAGCAGGAGCTTGCCTTAAGAAAACAGGGTCAGATTTATGACCTTGAGTGGCAGTATCGCGTTGCCATTAGCCGCAAGAGTGAGCTGGAGACAGATCTGGCAGAGGTGCGAAGTCAGCGTATTGCAGAGGAGGAGAAGCTCAAGCTGGTAAGACAGCGCCTCGGCGAGGATCCCGACTTGCTCGTTCCGTTCGCTGACTTTATCAGGGATCGACTAGGCGGCCAAATGCTTTCTGAGTACTGGTCACTACGTAGACAACGTGATGAGCTGGCTGCAACACTGACCGAGACCAACCCCAAGGTGAAAATGATAGACAGGCGGATAGCGAAGATGGAACAGAGGTTCCGTGAGGAGGTCGAGGAAAGGATCAAGCAGAAGGAGTTCCTGGTCCAGGACCTGAAGGCTCAGGAAAAAGCTTATGAAGAGACGATAGATGAGATCTCGCGCCAGCTGAGAGAGACCCCTGATGTGGTTGCCGAGATAGAGCATCTTCAGAAGGAAATCCACTATACATATCTCCACTATGATAAGGTGCTTGAGAAAATGCTGGATACCATAGCTTCGGAGGCCAATGATATCCGCATATCCAATGCCAAAGTGATAAGCCCCGCACGGGCACAACTGACCAAGGCTGGCAAAATGCGCACCGTGTACGTGGTTTTCTCCCTCTTGCTAGGTGTAACCCTCGGTGTAGGTTTCGGGTTCTTGATTGAGAATCTGGACCATTCGGTCAAGTCAGCTGCTGACGTGGAGGAAGATATAGGTGTCACATTGCTTGGGTCGATTCCTGAATCTGGCAGGCTTCCTGAGTTGACACGAAGCTTGAGTAGAAGAAACGTGCATGATCGAGAGGGATAGAGATGGAAAGAGAAGTGCAAGAGATGCCAATTGAGGAGACGGGAAGTTCTGGTGAATCGATCGTGATCCCTGACGAGGCGCTTTTTCACTACAGGGGGCTGATTGGTCAGTTGGAGGTCGGACTCCCGCAAAAGCGCTCACGGATACTACTCTTTTCCAGTTCTCTTGATGGGGAGGGAACAACCGAGATCGTCGTCGGTCTTGGGGTCGTACTCGCAGCTGGAATGGGACGCAAGACTGCGCTACTTGATTGCAATCCATCACACCCGGAACTCAAGGAAAAATTCGGGACGGGTGGGACCGGGCTTAACGAGTTCGTTAAGTGCATGGCATCTCTTGACCAGGCACTTTTCAATACGACTGTGCCGAACCTGCATGTCATGCCACTTGGTGAGAAGTTTACCACCCTTGCGGCCTTTGGTGAAGAACGCTTGCGGGCAGCAGTTAGCGAACTACGTGAGAAGTTCGAATATGTGCTCATTGACTCTGCCCCCATAGGGTTGAATCCTGACATGACCGTCATGTGCGATAAAGTGGATGCAGTTGTCCTTGTTGTAAGATATGGCAAAACCAGACGAGAGGTGGTTAAGCGGACGAAGGGGATCATTGAGAGGGCCGGTGGTAAGGTCTTGGGAATAGTTCTCAATCGCAGGAAGTTTCCTATTCCGGAGTTCCTCTATCGTAGGCTATAGATGCTACCTGTCGGGGGATCTACCGTTGGAAGAAGAACTTGGTCGCTCAGGGACAACACACGCATGGTACATAGTGAGCGGAGCGATACTGGCTGGGATCCTTGTGCGGTTTATCGGCGTGGGCGTTCAAAGCCTTTGGGTTGATGAAGCCATGACCCTCGATAATTCATACATCGGCTACAGCCTCAACATGGATAAACTGTTCCACAACCTTCAGGGGCCACTGATATCACTGCTGATGCATTTCTGGAGTAAGATACTGATGACTGACGGATTTCTGAGACTGCCCTTTGCGGTTGTCGGTGCACTTACGGTCCTGGCAGCCTATCGACTTGCCAGATACCTCATGGATTCATGGCGCACTCTCCACACGGTACTGTTCATAGCCATGTCGCCGTTACTCCTCTGGTACTCACTAGAGATTAGGGGTTATGCATTCGTCTTGCTGTTTACTGTTCTCATGACCTACTATCTGGTGAAGTGGCTTGAGCAGCCTACGCAGCGCTCACTGGCCATCTACGGAGCCTGTTTTCTTGGCGGACTCCTATCTAATCTATCTGCAGCCTTTGTCGGGTTGGCTCATTTCATCTACTTGCTGTCGAGGCCCCGTAGGAGGGGCCTGGTCGGTAGATGGCTTGTCGCTGTTCTTGTCGTAATGCTCTTCTTTGCTCCCTGGATACGTTCCATGGTCACGAATGTCAAACCCCAGACCATCTTGATGGGAACAAACCGCCCCAGCCCATCTGGCGGTGCCGAGGTTACGCCACTCGTAATTCCTTACGTACTCTTCGTTTACAGTGTCGGTTATACGCTCGGACCCTCAACGCGGGAGCTCAAATCTGATCCAGGACAGGCGATCAGGGGGAATCTCCCCTGGATCTCCGTGGCTGCAGTTTTCTTTGCGATACCTGTCTTAACCGGGATGGCAAGTATGATACGTAACCGTCCCAACCTCGCCTTTCTGTTGATGCTGTGGTTTGTTGTTCCTATAGTTGCAGCGGTTGGCCTTTCACTTCTGAGGGTTCGAGTCTTTACACCCAGATATACATTGGTAGCTCTGCCAGCCTATGCGTTCTTTTTCGGCGAGGGGCTCGCTGGAGCTCGTAGAAAGCACTACTGGGTGCTTTTGGCCGCCGCTCTCGCCCTCTGGTCAGTCTCAATATTCAATTATTGGGGGAATGAAAAGTACGCCAAGGATGATGCTAGAAGCGCAGCCAGGGTTATTGAGACAGGTTATACACCGGGTGATTCCATATTGGCTTTCTACGCTGTGGAACCACTTGCGCACTATCTCAGGGGCTTTGCTCCGGTTTCGGTGTTCACGGCAGACGACATCGTATCACCGGAAGCCATGATTGCACGATGTCAGGAGGTGGCCAGCAAAGCCAGGCGAGTCTGGCTCTATCTTTCACGCGAGGAAGTCTTCGATAGGGAGCATTGCATCTCCAATTGGTTCAGGAACAACATGAGATATGTGTCAAGCAGGAGCTTTCCAGGTGTGAAACTCTATCTATATGAGAAAGTGGGTCAGGAACCGTGAGGGCTTTGGTTGGGATTGATGAGCCGCGTAGGCTGCCGGTGACCTTCTTCGTACTGATAGGCTTGTCGGTGCTGATCGGAATCATTGCAGGTTCAAAGTTAGCACTCCAATTCCAGAACGTGTTCTATGCCCTGGTGCTTAGTAATGTACTGATTGCGGCATATCTATTGCTACTAAAGAACATGATCTACGGTATTCTGATCTATCTCTATTCACTGACTTATTTCAATTACTATTGGCGTATTGTCCTGCCTGGACTATGGCCTGACCTTGACATTCCACGGCTCGTATTTGTCCTCCTGTGGCTTATCTTCCTGATGGAGATTGCACTTGGTGCACGAGGATGTCTCCCTCGTACCAAGGCTGAGATAGCCATGGTCTTCGTAGTCCTGGCAGTCATCATATCGATGACGACAAAAGGACGTGTGCAGATCCGACAGCTTCTGAACGGATATGCGATTCCCTATGCCATATTTGTGATGGCGAAAAATGTCATTCGGAGAAGAAGTGATATAGACAAGTTCATCTACCTTTTTGTGGTGCCTCTATCCATCTACTTTCCAGTAAACCAGATGTTTGAACACTATAGGCTCACCCAATTTGTCTTTCCACGCTATATCCTGAGCCCGAACATTGCAGGTCAGGATATATTCTGGGGACAGCGCACAATGGGGGTCTTTCTTCAGCCGGTAGCAACTGGTTCTGTGATTGTTTCCATATTCATTCTGAGTCTATATGGTCTTTCAAAATTGAAAGGGGTCATAGCGAGAATCGTCATAGCCTTCATTATGGTACTGACACCGGTCGCCGTATTCTTCACATATACTAGGTCGGTTTATCTGGGTTTCTTCATTGGAGCGCTTATTCTTGCCTTCTTTTCCCGCAGGATGAGGTTCTACGGAATCATTATTCTTACAATGATATTCCTTGGCGCGCTTGCCAATTGGAACAATATCATGAGTGAGAGACGCGAAGTCGGTGGGCTCGCAGTCGAAGAAACTGTGCAGCAGCGCCTGATCCTATACCAGGCATCGTTTGCGATGTTCAGAGATCATCCATTCACAGGCGTTGGTTACCAAAGATTCCAGGAAGTAGCTCAGCCGTATGTAAGGCAGATTCGATCGACCATCCTGGGATATAGAGAGGCTTGGATGGGCAAGAATCTCAACATGCACAATCATTTTCTGGATGTGCTGACTGAGATCGGTCTCATGGGTTTCATACCTCTGGTACTGGTTTACTATTTCCTTTTCAAGAGACTGATTCCTGCACGTCGTAGGCCAACCCCAGCATATGATTCCGACTTCGTAGTAGCTGTCTGGGCTGTATTTGCCCAATTCCTTTGCAATGGAATGTTCATAGAGACAAGGTTTTTTGAATTCATGAGCGTATTCCCATTTCTGCTTGCAGGTATCGTAGTGGGAGGGCAGCAAAGGCTAAAACTCTATGGTGAGCGTGGCTTCGAATGAAAGGAGAGCGAGACGTGAAAGTACCATTTGTTGATCTTAAGGTTCAGTATGAGTCAATGCGTGATGAGATAGTGAATGCCATACTCAGCGTTGTCGAGGATACAGCCTTTGTGGGTGGCAAATATGTGAAGGTGTTTGAAGAGGAGTTTGCAGCGTACTGCAATCGGAAGTATGCTGTTGGCGTTGGCTCGGGGACCTCAGCCTTGCAGCTCGCATTGATTGCGCTCGGTATCGGACGAGGTGATGAGGTGATCACTGCAGCCCATACATTTATTGCTACCACCGAAGCGATCACCCACACAGGTGCTGAGGTGAAGCTTGTCGATATTGACCCTGAATCGTACACAATAGACCCGGGAAAGATAGAGGCTGCCATCACCAAACGCACGAAAGCCATTATCCCGGTACACCTGTACGGACAGGCAGCTGACATGGATCCAATCCTTGAGATAGCTGCCAGGTACGGACTAAAGGTTCTTGAGGATGCTGCTCAGGCGCATGGTGCTGAATACAAAGGTAAGAAGGTCGGATCACTTGGTGACGCTGCCGCATTCAGTTTCTATCCAGCGAAGAACCTGGGAGCCTACGGCGACGCTGGCATCGTTGTCACAGATGATAGGGAAGTTGCAGACAAGATAAGACTTTATTCAAATCATGGACGAAGAAGTGCAAACGATCATGCCGTCGAAGGTTTCAACGAGAGACTTGATGGCATACAGGCGTCAATCCTGAGCGCCAAGTTGAAACGACTCAACCAATGGAATGAGAGGCGACGAGAAGCAGCTGCCAGATATGATGAGCTCCTGGAGGACTTGCCGGTCACAACACCGAGGGAGATGCCCTATGCAAAGCATGTGTATCATCTTTATGTTGTAAGGATAGGCCGGAAGGTTCATATCCAGTGGCTGAGCAGGTAACACAAGAGATTCTTTCGCTACCCATGTTTCCGGAGATAAGGGAAGACCAGCAGAAGTTTGTCGCAGACTGCATTGCCGAAGCGTTGGAGAGGATGTAGGTGGCACAGAGGACGGAACAACCAGCATCTACCCAGGCGGAGTTCCTGGTCCCGGCAGTTAAGCAAAGAAGGAGTATATTAAACAGGTGGTATGTTTTGTGGCTGCTCGATATAGCTGCTGTTTCCACTGCTCTTTACTTTGCCTATTGGCTGAGGATCAACTACCACCGCCTTGCCAATCCAGTGCCTGTCGGATCAGAACGGATTATCGCAATGGCGATAATCAGTCTCGTCTGGTCTGTCATCTTTGCTTTCGAGGGTCTCTACCGCCGCACCAGGATCATGGCCGGACTCGATCAGGTGATTTCAATATCCAAGAGCATCACTTTGGGCTTCTTGCTTCTCTTGGGCTTGTCTTTTGTCTGGAAGGGGTACCACTACTTTGTCGAGACGCGAGGCGTCTTGGCTCTAGGGTGTTTGCTGGCGATCTCACTGATGTTGACGATAAGAATCGGCATAATCAGGAGAAATCTGCGGAGAAAGGCGAGGCGTGCCGGACGGATCAAGCGGGCAGCTGTTGTGGGAGCGATACCTTTTGCCCGAAGGTTGCTTGATCGATGCGGCCCTTCAACAAACGGTTATCAGGTGCTTGGTTTTATTGAAACCCGCGAGGGTGAGATCTCCTCTGACCTCGGCTCTGAATACGTTCTCGGAAGAATAGGTGCTCTTGATGAGATCGTGACCTCCTATGATATCGAGGAGCTTTTCCTACCTCTGGCGCTTGTGGAAAACAGGCAGGCTTTCGACATAGTTTCAAAGTGCTCAAGAACGGGCCTCCCGCTAAGACTGGTCTCAGACATGTTTGAGATCCTGATGCCGGATGAATCAAAGGAAATCATCGATGGATTGCCCCCAGCAGGTCTTGGTGAGCCGGCGATAAAAGGCATCGGGATGGTTGCCAAACGTGCAATAGATCTTGCAGTTTCGATTTTCGTCCTGGTTGTCTTTGCCCCGCTATTTCTTTTGATAGCGCTTCTGATAAAGGTCACCTCA
>JALGWB010000113.1 GCA_025774405.1 bacterium | reverse complement strand
TTATCAATCGAACCGTTACCACCCCGAGTGCAAAAATCCTCGGCATCATCGAAAATCTCACCGGGACTCTGTATCTCAAAGCGATGCAGGTGCCAGATCTTGGTACGGATGCCACGGTTTGTACCACCCATTGGACCAACTACCCTGATATGCGGATTGGCTCCAAGCAACCACCGAAGATAAAGCGCCATTGTATCTCCAAGTGCATCAACTCGAACCAAATCGAAGCCGCTGTCGCTGCGGCCATTGCTATACCAGTGGACAAAAAGTGTATCGCACGATAGCCTTGCTGACTCAAGAAGTTGAACTGGCTGATCAGCGACAGGCGTATTTCCAGGGACATCCGAATCCGCGGTTCCGATGGTGGTCAGCGGTGTAACCAGTGCACAAACCACGGCCACAACGTGAAGCACAGATCTACCAGTGCCTTGCCTGACAACCGATTTTTCCCCGGCTTGCCCACATCGAAAATACACGTGCTTGACTCCCTGAGCATTCACCGGAAGTTTAAGGCTGAGAGGTAACGAGGTCAAGCTGTGTCGCTTTCACGTGAGACGCTCAAGCAGAAGCGCATCGATCTTACCACCGAGATAATCCCTTGCGCTTTTCATTACAGTCTTGGATGCATAGTCGATGATACGAATGTTTTTACCCGCTACAAGCGTTCGCACAAGAGATCCCCACAAAGCATGACGTGGTTTCTCGGGCTGCTCCTTGAGATGGCTGCCATAGGCAAGGAAAAAATCTTCTATGAGTGCCTTATCGGCGGCTGTTGTGCTATCACTGAAGAATTCAAGGGCTGCCGTCCGATCGGGCAGGTTCACAAATACTTGCCTTGAGAGCATTCTCATCTTATGACCCTTGCGAGGTGGCTTGAGGTTGCGAATGCGTCGCTGAATCCCTATTCCCAACTCTTCTGCAGAATGCACATCGGGAAGTACCATGATCTTGCAATCATATCTCCTGGTCTCAACTGTCTTGCCGGTCTCCCGGGTGATCTGCTTGCGGTGTATGCCTTCCTCGTTCCTCAGCAGACCAAATGTGTTCAATCCCCCAATGTGAATGATAATCCGGTACCCACCCTCATCACTGAGAGGACCTTCTCCAACAAGCTTGGCATGATAGCCACGCCGCTTCGCCCAGTTGAGATAAACCCCCGTCATGTCAACCAGCCAACTGACATGGTCTTTTGTGACCCCATCAGAGTCCAGAACAACGAATGCATCAGCGAAGTCATGCTTGCCTTCGAGGAGTATTTCCATCTCGGCCGATTCAAGATCCTTCATCAGCCCGACGATCTGAGATTTGACTCGCGAGGGTACTTTGCCAGCCATTGAAGGTGCCGTAAGGGCTGACTTGATACGGTCGTGGAGATTTTCCCAGCGGCGGATTCGTTCGATCTTCCGGTTGACTTTCGCAAAGTCCCTCAGCACTCCATTTGCCTTAGAAGGATTGTCCCAGAAAGTGGGTTGAACCATCTGGCGCTGAAGCTCCTCCCGCCCCTTGAGAGTCTCGTCAAGTTTGAGGTGGTCTTTGAGAGACTGGATTCGACCCTCCATTGAGGCTAACATCTTGCGGAGTCCACGATCAGGTATTTCAAGCTGTGAAAGTTTGATCTCCCGTATGGCTGCCGCTTCGGCATCGACGAGCTGAAGCATGTCAAGTTTGACAACATACGCCCTTGGTTTACCATCGATAAGATTGATACGAATATGGCTGCCCCCCTCAACGTGCGACGTGCTCATCAGGGTGGCCAGTGGAATCGCTATTGCCTTCTCGACGGCTCGCCTTAAATGTCGAGCACCATACTTCGGATCGTAACCGATCTCTATGATGTGATTCTTAACAAGTGGATCCACATCGACTGAGATCTCTTGACTGACAACACCTTTACGCTCAAGCACTTTGCCAATCTCACGGTTGATGATCGTACTCAGCACTTGCTTGGTAAGGGGCTTAAAACAGATAACCTCGTCGAAGCGATTGAAGATCTCCGGAGTGAAGAAGCTTTTCACATCTGCCATAACGCCTGCCTGGATATTGTCAATTTCCCGATGACTGCCAAAGCCTATTGACTGAGCAGTGTACCTGCGTGCCCCGATGTTGGATGTCATTATAATGATGGACGACTGGAAGTTGGCAGGTTTGCCGGCATCATCGCGCAAGAGTCCTTCATCAAGTAGTTGCAGCAGAAGATTTAGCACCGTTGAATCCGCCTTTTCAACCTCATCAAGCAGGACTACGCTGAAAGGATTCCTTCTTATCGAGCTTAGCAAGTGGCTTTCATCGATGCGGCCACGCTGGGACGATCTGAGAAGCCTTTCGACATCCGAAGGTTGATTGTACTCAGACATGTTGAGCCTGATCAGTCGGTCCTGGCTACCAAAGAGAAACTCAGCCAAGACCTTTGCGGATTCGGTCTTGCCTACCCCAGTTGGCCCAACAAAAAGGTAGCTCCTTATCGGTCGACGGTCATCGCAAAGCCTTGCCTTGACTGCAAGCACGGCATCCATCATGACAGTGACTGCCTCATCTTGACCGAGGACCCTGTCAGTGAAAAAGCGCCTCATCCTGTCAAGATCAAGCTTCTGATTCTTATCGACAATAAGCTCCGGCATACCAGTCATCTCGCAGAAGGTAAGCACGATCTCCTCCTCGCCTATTCGCACGGGCTGCCCGGTATCACCATCCCCAAAAATCTCAGCAGCGTGGCGAAGAACGTCAATTGCCTTCCCCGGTAGAGCCCTGTATGGCATGAACGCACTGGTCAACTCAATTGCTTCCCGTATGCTCTCGGGTTCGAATATCACACCCTTCGCGTTACCCTCATGGTCAGCGACTGCCTTGACAATATCGATTGTCTGGTCATACCTGGGCTCGTCGATTGGAATTACATTCACCAGGCGCTGAAAACGCGGCTCATCCCATAGAACGGTCTGAGCTTGTAAGCTGTCCATCTCACCGATAAGTACGATATCGCCCTGCTCCATGCGAGGAATAAGATAATCGGCGAAACGAGCTTCATTACCTTCCGTTTTTCCCGCGCCGAAGATGTTACCGATGTCCTCGAAATAAACTAACGTCTTGCGTTTGAAGCTGGCAGCATTACACAGTGACCTCAGCCTGCCTTGCCACATACCTATGTACTTTGCACCTGAAAGCAGTGAAGTTGTTGAAATCTGAAAAAATACGCCCACCCCTTATGTTGGTGGGACTGGACTTCGTCCGCAGCAATTTCGCCAGCGCTTTTATTGCTGCAGTCTTACCGACTCCCGAGGGCCCTGTAAGGACGATGCTTTTAACCGTTGCCCTGCTTATTATCTCAGCCATTCTTCTCACCACGGAGTCAAGCCCGACAATGAAGTGATCTTCAGCAGTTTTCGAGAGATTGACTCCATAGCTCAGGATTCCTTCATCCTCATCATCTTCGACATCAGATGATTCCAATGGTGGAAAGCCCTCTCCACCCTGTTGCGCTTCTCGCTCGATATATTCCTCCCCCTCATGCTTCAGACGCTCGACGCGCGAGGATATTTCGTCGGAATTTGGTGGCTCAAATACTATTCGCGAAAAACCTCGCTCCGCCTGCTTCACATCACCATCGAGAGCTTCCAGCCAGGACTCGAAGATGACAGCCTCCCGTGTCCTTCTGCACTCTCTGAGCCTGGCTGCCGTATGTTTGAGGCACTCCCCTGGATCAAGTCCTATGCCAGGGTAGCGTGCAGGGTTACGGCTAAGGTAAAGATGGATTTCACTGAAGATCACGTAGTCAAATTCGATGCCTGGTAACCTTTCATTAACCCACCTGGTGAAGATTCGGTCTGCGTCTTGCTCCGTGATGAAATAAAGTGAATCTGCAAGATTGCCACCCTTGTTGGACAGCGTGCCTATCTTCTGCCAAAGTGCCATTCTGACTTCATCGTCCACAAGATCCGGATGAGAGACCACATAGGCGTGAATCTCCGAGAGTAGGTCAGCGTCCCGTGGGTTTCTTGCAAGTTGCTTTCGGTAGAATGTAAGGACGGCATCGCTGAGGTCATACAGGTTTTCAAAGTAGGTGCAGATAAGGGCAAGGTACCAATAGTGATGTTCCCCTGTGTAACCTGCATCCGTACAAAGCCGAAGTGCATCGAGAGATCTTGCTATCAGTCCAGCTCTGTAACACGCTACGGCCGTGCGATAGAGAAATGGACCGGTGTCGCCATATTGCTGTCTGAATTCCTCCACGACTTCATCGAGCAGGGTGCAATCACGCAAATTGACGGCGTGGTCTATGAGAATTGGATAAAGGTTGAAAGCATCCTTTGCACTGACCTTGCCACTCTGGAGTATATTGATGGCCTCGTTCAACTTTGCCTGTTCAGCATACACATCAGCAGCATCCCTGTAGAACCTCCAGTCCGTGGGGTCGATCTCGATTGCCCTGAGCAAGTACTGGAGGGCGCTGTCATGCTCGCCAATGGCCTGATGATATCTCCCCCAGAGATAATGAAATTCAGCAAGATTGCTATAAGCTCGCTTGTGGCTCTGAAGCTCAGAGTGAGCTTTCTCCCAATCCTCTTCCTTCAGGAGTTGTTCAACCCGCTGGACAAAATCAAAGAATTCCGAAGGGCTTTCTGTAGCCTTTCTGGTTTTTCTTGCCATGGCTACCTCCGCAGATTAGCATCCTCTGCACGGAAGCCCGACAGCGAGGGTCAAGATCTAATGGGATGGATTGCGTGACGTTGTCTTACGTCCTGAGCCCCAGCATTGTCACCCACTTCCCCCTTCGAAACGTTATGTTCTACCAAAACGCCCAAAGAAATGCAAGATGAGGTCATACTGGCGGATGTTCGCCCATGCTGACGTTAAGCCTCACAATATTCACTCCGATAATAACCAGGGGGAGTCGATTCGAATGGCCTCAAAATCACAATGCCGCCAGCAACTCATCGAGATTCAGAAACGCATTGTTGAGAAACTCCAGGCCGAGATTCGGTCATCCCTCAAGAAACCCTCTAAGGAGCTATTGACTTATCGAGAGGAATATGAAAGCGAGTTCAAGAACTTCCGCCGTTGCTCAACAATGGCTGAGCTTATAGCAGCAGCAGCCAGGGCCGACATCATCTATAACGGTGACTATCACACAATGGCTCAAGCCCAGCGTATCCCTTTGAGAATCCTGCGAAGTCTCATAGATCATCGTCCAAGAATAACGCTTGCCCTTGAGACAATCCGTATCGAACATCAATCGATCCTTGACCGCTTCATGGCTGATTCTCTCTCTGAACGAGAGTTTCTCGAGGCAATTGACTATAGTCGAACGTGGGGTTTCCCATGGCAGAACTACCGCGATCTTTTCACATTTGCCAAGGACAATGCCATCAGGGTCATCGGCATCAATTCAGAAGGGCACCGGGGTCGAGGCGCTTTGAGGCGCAGAGACCGGGAGGCGGCAAGAGTCATAGCGGGTGAATTCACCAAAGACCCGGAAAGGCTTGTCTATGTTTTCGATGGGGATCTTCACATTGCACCGAGCCATCTTCCAAGGGAGGTCAATGAAATCCTCGCTTTACAGCATCTCCATCCAAAGACCGTAATGATCTATCAGAACAACGAGAATATCTACTGGGAGCTCGCAAGGCAAGGGCTTGAGCAGGAAACCGATGTGGTCTTGCTTGACGATGACAAATTCTGTGTTATCAGTACTCCTCCCATAATCAAGTTCCAGTCCTATCTCAACTGGATTGAAAATACGAAAGAACTTGCCTCCCCATATCCCAAATCATGGGGACCTGAGTGGACTGGCAACTGTGATCTCTACAGTCAGATCCTGGAGCTCGTCCGAGTGATATCCGACTTCCTCAGCATTAGAGTTGATGGCCTGGATACATTCACCGTTTATTCCCCGGCTGATCTGGACTTCCTTGATCACCTCCGCGATCAATACGGGCTTACCCTTAGCGAGATAAGGACGATTGCCGAACACATAGGTAACAATGAGTCCTACTTCATTGAAAAAGCTAATATCATATATATTGCTAATCTCTCGGTCAATCATGCTGCAGAGGAAGCAACCCACTTCATACACAAAACCTGTGCGGGAGCGCGTCGTGAGAATCTTAGCCGGGTTGAGGATTTTTACTGTCGTGTGATGCGCGAGGCGCTTGGGTTTTTCGGCTCAAAGATTGTAAACCACAAGCGGCAGGCGCCAACACTTGATGATTTTGTCCATTTGCGCAGGAAGCACCCAAATAAACCGCCTGAACAGATCGATGACCTGAGAGTCATCGGCTATCACATGCGCAAGCACAAAGAGCTCGAGCGAATCTACCTTGCAACAGGGAAGCTCTGGAGAACCTGTGGGGAAACCTACCAACTCCCCTTGCGCCTTCACGTGGGTTTGACTCACGTTCTAGGCTACATGCTTGGCGATTACATCTTTCATGGATTGCTCAAGGGCAGGCTTGAGAAATCGTATGTCAGAGATCTATTCTTCACCAACTTCTCAGACTTAGAAGAGTCTTTGGGAACCTATCTCACCCTCGTAGAGCAGCTTTCCCCAATAGAGTCGCTCTCTAGTGATGGCAGGCCATCGTCAAGTTTGAGATCCCGTTGATTCTTTTATCACCTTCTCTGCAAGTCGTACTGTGGCTTCGGTATGCTCAATAATTCGCTGACGAAGTCTCACCGCCTCCTTCAAGACCTCAGACCTGAACTGCTCATCTGAGATAGCAGGTAGATTTATACAAACGTTAAGATAAGCGCTCTCGGCTGCTGAGCGCGCCATAAGAGCTGCCACACCACCATCGCTTACAGAGTTTCTATTGCCTTTCTCCACAATCTCTCTTGCAACCTCAGCAGCCTCCCATGCACGCTTCATCACATCGAGGGGGACAAGGGTCGCTTGCTTATTGGCCTCCTCCATTGCAGCC
>JALGWB010000112.1 GCA_025774405.1 bacterium | reverse complement strand
ACCTTATGATATTTATGCAACCAGATTTGGATATCTTTCATTCGCTGGCTCTACTATGGTTGGCTATGGTTCGAACACGTATGACATTGCGATGGAGCCAGCCCCAACAGGTATCGTAAGCGGAACAGTCACCGAGGAAGGCTCCGGGAAACCGCTCACTGCAACAATCGATATCTATCGCTGGGATGATATGTCATTTTATTCCCGGGCAAGTTCGGATTCGCTTTCAGGAGGAACCTATGAGACAGAACCCCTCCCCCTATTTACCTATGTGTTCCGTGTGGAAGCTCCCCACTATATTACCAGGACCTTCAATGTGACAGTTGATGAGAGTCTCGAGGTCGTTGATATTGAGCTAGCCCCGACTGAGGGTAATCTCCTGGTAATAGATGATGATACGGGTGATCTGCTTGCAGGAGTTAAGGTCGGTCCCAAGGGTAGGGTGGTGCCAGCGGTTGCTGCAACTGCACCAGATGGGACCAAATCGTCAGCAACACTCATTGCCAAGGATCTTCTCACCCTGGGCTATGATGTTACCATTGAAACATCGGCTTCGACCGATCCAGCGACCTGGAAGGATTACGACCTCGTTATCTGGAGCTCCGGCGACGATGCGTCACCTGTCTCTGTCAGTTCCTACCGAAGCAATCTCAACTCGTATGTGGCTGCTGGTGGGAAGCTACTCATCGAGGGCGGCGAAATAGGCTACGACGCCGCATCTTCCCCTGGTTATCCCAACTTTGCAGATACAACACTTCATATAACCCAGTGGCAACACGATTCATCAGGCAATCTCACCCTTGCCATGCCAAATCATCCTATTACTACAAGCCCCAATGCATTGCCATCGACCATAACAATGAACTATGTCAGTTATGCTGATGAGGATGCTCTCACAGGCGATACGCAAAATCAGGCCATCTTTGAGTGGAGCTCCTATCCTGGACTCGCTGGTGTCTTCGCCTATGACGACAACCCTGACACGGCAAGTTGCCAGATAGTCTATTTCTCCTTTGATTATTCCAGTGTCGCTGATTCAACTGATCGCTCTAACTTGCTCGAAAATGTGGTATTCTACCTGCTTACACCCGAGTCTGAACCTGAGGGTTCAATAGATGGCAGGGTGGTGCTCTACGGGGAAACCAATTATGAGGGTGTGGTCGTTAGCATGACTCCGATGGGTCTCAGCGACACAACGGACGCTGCAGGTAACTACTCAATCCCGGGTCTTTATGATGGCTCGTACAAGGTCACAGCAAGCAAGGATGGCTTTGCCGATTCAAGTGTTACAGTGGAGATTTCAGGCGGTTCGCATCTAACCGATGTCAACTTCACCCTCTATCCAGTTATCGAATATATGGACAGTCCCGAGATTGCCATACCTGATAATGATCCGACGGGCATCAGAGTCTATATCGATGTTGATGCCGATGCGGCTCTGGCAACTGTTGATTGCTATGTGAATCTATCACACACCTACATTGGCGATCTCGTGGTGGAGCTAACATCACCTCAAGGTACAAGTGTGCGCCTTCACAATCGTACAGGCGGTTCAGGCGATGATATTGTGACCTGGTATGATGCTGAGACGGAACCAGATGGTCCTGGCACGATGGCCGACTTCGCAGGGGAAATCCCACAGGGACAGTGGGAGCTCTCGATAAGTGATCAGGCAGGAGCAGACATTGGAACACTTCATACATGGGGCTTGCACCTGAGTTTCCCGTCGTCAACTGCTGAGGTAAGTTCCGGTGATGTGCCCAGGAAGACCCAGCTTGTAAGCATAACGCCAACACCATTTGCTTCGAAGACAACTTTCAGGTTTGCACTGGCAAGCCGCCAGAAGGTAACCCTCGCAGTCTATAATGTCGGCGGGCAGTGCGTTGCTCGGGTTACATCCAAAACCTATGATCCCGGGATGCATTCAATTGTCTGGGATCTCAGCAGGGCAGCCAGATCAACCCTTTCAAGCGGGGTCTATTTTGTCCGCTTCACTGCCGGCAACTACAGTGCAACCAGGCGCATAGTCATCATACACTAGTCAGCTTCGACAGATGTAATTTACTGGCCTTGTGCAGTCACTCTCAGCCGCTGGATAAGGTAGCCCAGGCCATAGACACCAAGTCCCAGAGGATACATGTAATAGCGACTGGCTCCCGTTAAGCCGATGGCCTTCGGGATGAGCCCCGGATAGAAAAGCAGGAGAGCTGCTGCAAGATAGATAGGGATTTCAAACCACCGCACCCGCGTGAGAAACCATCGCTGAACAGCATTTGTGAAGGCAAAAGCGCCAAGACAAGCCATAACAAATATGAGCATTGCTTGAGCAAAACTCGTAACCCCAAACAGGACAAGCTCAGCATTGAAGACAAACATGAATGGAATTACAGCAGTCCTCAGGTCATAGCTGAAACCCTTGATGCCTGTACGGATCGGATTGGATCCTGCAATCGCAGCTGCTGCATAAGCCGCAAGCCCGACCGGTGGGGTGTCATCGGCAAGAATTCCAAAATAGAAACAGAAAAGGTGAGCTGCGATTGCTGGGATTGGTGCAATCCCGGATGCTGAAGCCAGCTTTGTTATCACAGGTACTGTTATCGATGCCATGACAATGTAGGTTGCTGTTGTTGGAAGTCCCATGCCGATTACAAGACTCGCCACAGCTGTAATCGAAAGCAGGGCAAAGATGTTGCCTCTTGCAATCACTTCAACAATCTGCACGATAAGGCTGCCTATGCCAAGGTTCACGATTCCCACAACAATGCCTGCAGTAGCAGTGGCTAATGCGACCGAAAGCATGTTGCGTGAGCCCGAAACCATTCCTGCAGTCAGGGTTTGTTTGATATTGCATAAGGCTTGCCGTGCCCCCTGCATCCGTTTAAGGAATGCTACCAGTTCCCTCACAACCACGATGGCAACTAGCACCACAATGGCATTGAAGGCTGCCAGTTTTGGAGTGTGCCGCATGAAGACCAGCTCATAGATGAGTACGCCAAGCGGTATGAGATGATAGAAACCACGAGCAAGCACATGACGAAGTGAAGGAATCTCACTTGCCGGCAGTCCCTTCATCCCAAGTTTTGAGGCTTCAAGATGAGTTATGTAGAAAAGTGCAAAATAAGAGACAAGTGCAGGAATTGCTGCAGCCTTTACAACATCAAGATAGGGGACTCCCAGATATTCTGCAATTATGAAGGCAGCTGCCCCCATGATGGGAGGCATGAGCTGCCCATTGGTACTCGCTGCAACTTCCGTTGCAGCGGCAACCTCCCCGGGATTGCCGACCTTCTTCATAAGTGGAATCGTAAAAGTTCCGGTCGTTACTACATTGGCTATGCTTGAACCTGAGACCAGTCCAGTAAGTCCACTTGAGACAACGGCTGCCTTTGCCGGACCCCCTCTGTACTTACCGAGGAGTGCTATGGCAAGGTTGTTGTAAAAGAGCCCTGCACCGGATTTCTCAAGCATTGAACCCAGGAGTACGAACAGAAAAACTGTATTGGCAGATACATCGAGTGGAATACCATAGATGCCCTCCGTTGAAAGCACGCTCTGACTCAAGTATTTCGAAAGAGAGACCCCTCGAAAGGCAAGCACCGAAGGCATCCTTGGACCAAGGAAGGCATAAACAGTGAAGCCAATTGCAATAACGCTAAGTGCAGGTCCTATGACCCTGCGGGATGCCTCGAGCACAAGCAAAACCAGAAGAATACTCAAGCCAATGTCCCTTGGTATCGGCATGCCGGCACGCATGGCAATCCCCTCGCGGTCGAGCACGACATAAAGCGAGGTTACGGCTATGAGGCAGGCAAGCAGATAGTCCCACCACAATCTTCGCTCAATCGGCTTTCTCGATAAGCTCACCGTAAGCAGTACAAGTGCTCCGGCAAAGGCAAGATGTATCGCCCTCACTGTGAGACTGTCGAGAATTACGAACCTGGGCAGGCTGAGCTGGAAAAGCGCCCAGGCGATTCCGAGATAGTAGGCAAGCCCGCGGAATCCAGCTTCGCGAGAGATAAGGGCTAATTCGCTATGCTTAGCGTCCCGCAAGACTCACCCCAGGTCAGTCCACAATCAGGCTTGGATCCACATACTGCGTAAGCCCGACTTCGTCGAAAAACTTGAGAGCACCAGGGTGGAGCGGCACCGTCAGCCCTTCAAGCATATTTCGGCGAGTGAGCGTAGCAAAGGCTGGATGCAGCTGTTTGAATTCCTCAAGATTCTCAAAAATCTCCCTGGTAATTGCATAGACAATCTCCGGGTCAGCGCTGACCGAGGTTACAAGGGTTGCCTTTACACCGACCGTCTCTATATCCCTCTTGTTAATGGCACTGGGATAGAGCTCATGCGGAATGACTGCAGCAGAATAATAGGGATTGTGGGCAAGAAGAGTATCAATTTCGGAGCCAACGATAGGTACAATATAAACCTTCAATCTTCCTGAGGTCGCCTCCTTGATGTTGCCATTTGGATGACCGACCGTGTAGAAGAAGGCATCAAGTCTTCCATCCTGAAGCAAGCCGGGCGCCTCGACCTCTTTGACATACTCGGCAATGATGTCATCTTCGGTTAGTCCAAATGCGGCAAGCACATCTCTTGAGTTCTGCAATTGACCGGACCCTGGGTTGCCAAGATTGACACGTTTTCCCTTGAGGTCTCCAACAGATCTTATCTCGCTTGCTTCAGAAGCAATCAAGGTTATTGCCTCAGGATGAAGTGCAAAAACCGAGCGCAAATCGGTTTGCCTACCAAGATCAGCCCATTCAGCCAAACCATGATACGCCTGGTACTGCCTGTCAGATTGCGCAATGCCAAAATCGAGGTCACCACTCAGAACAGCATTTATGTTGAAGACTGAACCACTGGTGGATTCAACGGTTACCTTCAGTCCGTATTCATCAATCTTCTTATTGACCATCCGGCTTATCGCACCACCCGTTGGATAATAGACACCAGTCACACCCCCGCTTCCAATAGTCACAAATCTCACGTCACCTTTTGTGCAGGCAGTGCCCAACAAGCACCCAATCGATAGAGCAATCAGTAGCTTCTTCATGAAGACTCCTCTCTCTGAGCTTTCTCAACAGGATAAGGCACCAAACATACTAAGCCAAAGCTGCCATCAAGTAAAGTATCTCGCCAATTCTCAGCTCAAGCTCTTACCACAAGCAACCGATACAGAGACCAGGCATATTTGCCCTTGGAGGGGTGTCTTGTCCTCGAAGACAACGTTGGCTTCTGACGCATTTGAGGACCTCTTGCTCAAGGAAGGTCTTGTCACCGAGCAACAGCTTGAGCGTGCCCATCGCATCATTGAGCGCATGCAACACCCCCGACCAGTCGGCGAGGTTCTGGTTGAAATAGGACAGCTCGCGCGCTCGGAGCATGACCGCATTCTGAGGCTCTATCGCTCACAGCTCACTATTCCACACATTCTCAAGGAAGACGGGGCTCTCGACGATGCCAAGCTGGCAAGATATCGAAAGTTAAAGATTGACCATCCCAACCAGAGCGAACGTGAACTGCTGGTTGGAAGCGATCTTGTAACCGAGGAGCAATTCCTCAAGGCCCTCGCTATCAAGCATGATATTCCCTATATCGAGCCTGATGTTAGCCTTGTCGATACCAATCTTCTTGAAAAGGTTTCAATATCCTACTTGGTTCGCAATCACACATTGCCTTTCAGGATAGGCGACGGCTACCTCAATGTCATAATGGCTGATCCTCTCAACAGCAGCCTTGTCCAGGATCTTGAGCGCACTTATCACATGCCAATAAGGGTTTGCACAGCACCCTCCCAGAAGATTGTTGATGCTCTCAAGACCCTCGAGAGATTACGAGATTCAGGTGAGGAGATAAGCACCTCGCTCGAGTATCATGAGATTCGTGAAACACCTGTCACGGACGATTCCAGCGAGGGTGCAATAAGGATCGTTGACCATCTTCTTTATGAAGCCATCAAAATGGGTGCAAGCGATCTTCACATTGAGCCCATGAGAAGCAAGCTCAGAATCCGTGTGAGGGTGGATGGCGTGCTTCGCCACCTTACCGATCTTCCTTTAGACTTTACACCGCGTGTCCTCTCACGCGTAAAGGTACTCGCTTCCATGGACATAGCCGAAAGAAGACTTCATCAGGATGGGCGCTTTTTCGTTCGAGTTGAAGGCCGGGACATCGACATCAGGGTATCATCCTACGCTTCAATATCGGGTGAGACACTCGTCCTACGTCTGCTCGACAGGCGGCGCGGGCTTATTCCAATTGAGGCACTTGGTTTTGAACCACGAGCACTCACCTCCTTGAGGGAAATTGTACTTCGAGCTTCATCAGGCCTTATCCTGATCACAGGACCGACCGGCAGTGGAAAAACCACAACGATGTATTCATTTGTCGATTACTTGAATGATGAAAGCATCAAAGTCATCACCTGTGAGAATCCGGTCGAATATGTCCTCGAAGGTACAACCCAGTGCTCGGTCAATGAAAAAGCAGGACCGACCTTCGCAGATTCGCTCAAAGCGATTGTCAGACAGGACCCCGATGTGATCGTCGTTGGTGAGATCCGTGATAACACAACAGCCGAGATGGCTGCTGAAGCAGCTTTGACCGGTCACATGGTGCTGGCGACCTTTCATACCGAAGATTCTGTCGCGGCCATCATCCGGTTGCTCGATATGAAACTCGAACCATTCCTCGTTTCATCCACACTACGCTGTGTTGTCGCGCAACGCCTCGTCCGCACGATTTGCAGGAACTGTATTCGACCGGGTAGCTACACCCGTCGTGACCTGCGCTACTTAGGGCTTACGAGCGAGGACCTAAACGGTATCCCGATTGTCGAGGGCGCCGGCTGCGCCAAATGCGGAGGCACTGGCTACAAGGGCCGAACTGGTATCCATGAAGTGCTGTCGCAAAGCCCCGTCGAAGGAACTGCGAGCAGCTGCTCGCAAGATAAGTGGCTTCCTTACACTTCAGGAAGACGGCATGCTAAAGGTTGTCTCTGGCATAACCACTCTTTCTGAGATAGCAGACAACGTACCTCGCGATCCCGATGCACGTCCAGTTGCCGTGATCCGCGAGGTCGCCGCTATGAGGAGGCTTAGATGATGGACACCAATGCCATTGTTGTGGAACCCCTGACTGAACAGATCAGAAAGGCTGTCGAGGCAGGAAGGCTTTCACTTCCACCGCTTCCCAGAATCGTCAGCCAGCTTCAGGAGCTGCTTGCCGATGTGGAACACGCCAGCTCCAAACGGGTGGCAGCCCTGATTCGCAACGAACCCGCGATAGCGGCAAGCCTCTTGAGAATGGCAAACTCTGCCGCTTTCGGTGGGCTTCATCCTATTTCGGATCTCACTCAGGCCATTGCGAGGCTTGGTTTCAAACAGGTGGCTTCGGTCGTAACCGCATTGGGGCATAGTAGTCATTTTCACTCAGACGATCCCGCCATGAAGCGCTGGCTCGAAGTGCTATGGGGACACGCAGTGGCTACCGCTCTTGGTACCAGAGGAGTAGCCAATCTTACCGGTGGCGATCCCGAAGAGGCATTCATGGCCGGACTTCTGCATGATACCGGGAAGCTGCTGGTACTCAAAGCCGTTGACTATATTGAAAGGAAGCGCAAACTCGCAGTCGTCACCCCGGCTGTGCTCGATGAGCTTATGGACATTTTGCATACTGAGCTTGGACACAGGACGCTTGTAGCCTGGCATTTACCCGAGAGGATTTCCGAGGTCGCCCTGAGGCATCATGATAAGAACCTCGATTTGACCGACTCACTTGTAATCCGCGTTCAGGTTGCCGATGCGATTGCCAGGAAAATGGGTGAGCATCCTAAGCCCAAGCCCGATCTTGATCTACTTGAGGTTCCAGCCGCCGAGCAACTTGGCCTCAGCGATATCGAACTCGCAAGTCTTATGGTTGACCTCGAGGATGAAATCGCCGAAGTCAAGCAGATGCTCTAAGGACTACCGCAGAGGCTCAAACCACGATATTGATCTTCTCGCCACATTTGCTGCATCTACTGTCCTCGAGGCCAACCTTACGGGAGGCAAATCCAAATCTTTCTATGATGAGATTGCCACAGTTGGGGCACCACGTGTGCTCATACTTTCCAGCTGGCAGGTTTCCAGCATAGACATACTTTAACCCTTTCGTCTTACCAATCTCGAGGGCTTTGAAGATGCTGTCAGCCGGGGTCCAGGGTTTGGTACTCTGCTTATAGTGGGGATGGAAACGCGAAACATGCCACGGTATTTCAGGCGAGAGTGAGATGATGAATTCTACAATCTGATTTATCTCATCAGGGGAGTCGTTTTCACCAGGGATAAGCAGGGTCGTGATTTCGAGAAAGATGCCGGCCTCATACATTGCTCTAATTGCCTCCAGCACAGGTTGCAATCGTGCACCACACCGCTCTCGATAGAATCGGTCACTGAAGGCCTTAAGGTCAACATTCGCCGCATCAACAAGGCCAGCCATCTTCGCTATGGTGTCGCTTGTTTCATAACCATTTGTTACGAAGATGTTTCTAAGCCCCATCCCACGGGCTATGGTTGCAGTATCAATCGCAAATTCAAAGAAGATGGTTGGCTCAGTATAGGTGTAAGCAATACTCTTGCAATCTCTCGAATGGGCGTCACTTGCAACCTCCTCTGGTGTGAATTCCTCACCGTAGATTCTGCCACCCTGATGGGAAACCTGGGATATCTCCCAGTTCTGGCAGAAGTCGCAGAAGAAGTTGCAACCGACGGTTGCAACTGAGTAGGTCATCGTACCAGGCATGAAGTGATAGAGGGGCTTTTTCTCTATGGGATCAATTGCTCGAGATATCAACTTACCGTAAACAAGCGAGTAGAGTTTCCCATCTGAATTGATCCTTACACTACAGAGCCCTCGCTTACCCTCATCAATCACACACCGATGGGCACAAAGATAACACAGCACCTTACCATCCTTGGGCTTCCAGAGCATAGCCTCCTTCATATCGCTCCTCCAGTCACGATACTATCTATTTGTCAATCGAATGTAAAGAGTAAGCCAGATCCACCGACAACACGGGAAAACCTAAAGCATTGACAGGCTCCGTTGTCTGGGTAATATTGCAATTAGAAGGAGGCAAGGATGTCAAACTCCAATATCGAGGAGATTCTCAAGTTCGCCATCGATAAGGAAAGGGACTCAACATACTTCTACCAGCATCTGGCCGAGAAGGTCGAGGATCCAGTGGTTAGAGATGAGATTCTCAAAATGGCAGACGAAGAACGCAAACACGAGAAACTCCTGACCAACATATCTCCAAAGCAAGTCTCCGCAGTCCGCCAGCCTACCCAGGTAGATATGAAGCTCAGCAACTATGTCGATGGCGTTACGGTCAGAAAGGATATGACCTATCGAGAGCTTCTGATAATCGCTATGAGGCGGGAGCAGATGGCCTACGATTTCTACGCCGAGTTAGAACTGAGAGCTTCTGATGATGCCACTCGGAAGATCTTTACCCTGCTCAAAGGTGAGGAGCTCAGGCACAAAGTGAGGCTGGAACAGGAATACGAAAAGGGTGTCATGTCCGAGGATTGACCCCGCTGGGAGGTAAATCATATCTTGAGTCAAAGAAGGCTCCTATGCTGGCTCTCAGCCATTTTCATCTTCGTCCTGCTGAAACCAGTTGCTGCACTTGAGTCCAGTAAAGTGACGCGCTTTTTCTCGTTGGACGCAGGTTATATCGATACAGGAAGCGCCAATTATGGTAATGGGATGATCATTGGCGCCAGCATAATTGAAGGGCAGGGAAGGATCGGCTTTGGTATTGTGACATCGACCTTCGCCAATTCAATAAAGTACGATGTCAGTATTTCATCGGGGGAAAGCGAGCGGGTTTATCACTATGAGGAGGAATTCTCAGACTTCTTTGTAACAGTACTTGCCACTTTCCGCCCAGACCAGACCGGCAGCAGGCCGGTCATTGGTGGCATTGGACCACAGGTGCATTTCCTCAAAGCAACCAAATACTACATTACAGATGGGTACTCGATCTCTGCCCGTGACTTCCGTCTTGGTATCGCACTATGGCTCAGGTTTCACCAGCGAATAGATGCATTCGGTAACACAGCCATCGTGATAACCGCATCCCATTGCTGGGCTCAGCGAGCGGGAGATAACATTGATCCGCTTGAATACACCGTTCCGGAGGAGGCTCTTGCCTTCCCCACCATAACGGCCGGACTTGCCTTTCCATTTTGACATGCGATCATGGGGTTGCTGGAAGATCTCGTTGCAAGCGTAAGTAAGAATGACGACCGCATCAAACGAATTGTCTATGGTGACGACTGGACAATGGTGGAGGGCTCGCAATGCGGGCTTGCACCAAATCTCGGTAAGATTGATAAAGTCGAGGTCGATGACAGGCTGGCAGGGCATCCGGTCAGGAATC
>JALGWB010000111.1 GCA_025774405.1 bacterium | reverse complement strand
CCTTCGGATCAGCTATGATGCACCTGCCCCGAGGGGTGGTGACCCTTCTGCCGGTATTCCTCAGTAGATATGCCACATAGTTTCTGTTCATGCCGAGAATATGGACAAGTTCATGAAGTATCTTGCCCTTCAGTTTCCTTCCAGCCTTGCAATATCGCCTGCTGTTGGCAGAAATGATAGACATACGCTCGGTCATCTTGTATACTCCCTTTGGAAATGTTGCCACCAATCCAGAGATTAGGATTCCCTCACCCACGCCCTCTCCCAGAGGGAGAGGGATGGGGGAAGGTTTCCCCTTCCCACCTTTCAAGTGGGACGAAGAGCGCCGCGCTCGGCTCCGCGCGGAGCTGGATGCCTATTACGCCCGCCTCTACGGGCTAACCCGGAAGCAACTCCGTTACGTTCTCGATCCGGCTGACCTCACGCCGAAGGAACTCGAAGACATTCTAGATCCTTGGGAAGAGGTCAAGGATCCCCTTGACCCCGAGGGCTACGCCCGTCGCCAGGAACAAAGCGACTTTCCGGGTGAAACCTTCCGCGTCCTCAAGGAAAAAGAAATCAAACAATACGGGGAATACCGCACCCGCCGCCTCAGCCTCCAAGCCTGGCACTACCTCGCATCTGTTGCACCGGGTAATCATACGGCTCTTCGATTGGACCCGCCTGCTTGACCTACAGGGATCCGGAGCAGCATGGCTTGTTAGCACGCTCCTCGGTCGTCTAACCAGCATTGTCAATAGGCTTCTGTTAGAGAAGCCCGTGAGCTGGTTTTATCATTTCCGGCCACCGCGGGGAGATTGAGGTGACCCAACAGTTGGATTGCTACCTGCTTTGGCGACCGCTATTTCGGATTTATTTCCTAAAGTCCGGACAGCAGATGCCGAGAATACCTGTGTGGTCTTCAGCAAAGGAGGTGCATGGTGGCTGAA
Organism: bacterium; assembly: GCA_025774405.1. Taxonomy (GTDB): domain Bacteria; phylum Arandabacterota; class Arandabacteria; order Arandabacterales; family Arandabacteraceae; genus JALGWB01. The sequence goes on along the minus strand of JALGWB010000111.1, from coordinate 7,009 downwards.
AAGCGTTCGATGACAGATTGAATCCGGTATTCCAGGTGATCAAAGACGTATGCAACAAGCTTGGATATCGCTGCAATCGCGCGGATAGTAGGTGGACGAGTAAGGAGTTCATGAGCAAGATATGGAGGCTCATTTGCAAATCGAGGCTTATCATCGCCGATCTCACCGGTCTTAATTCTAATGTTCTTTACGAGCTCGGGCTTGCTGATGGGATTCGTAACGATGCGCTACTCATAACCCAGGATGATCATAGCCTTCTGCCGAGTGATCTTAAGTCACTCGATGTTATTCAGTACAGGTCAAGTACCGAAGGGCTTATTTCGCTCACACACGTTTTGGAGGTAAAGCTCCTTTCCAATTGTCTGATCACGAGGGTAGCTGACAAAATAGAAAAGCAGAATCGGCTGGCGCTATTACTCCAAGAAACACAGAATCCGCAGTGGAACTGCTATTGGGACTTGTTTTGCGGAGACCAGAAGATCGCAGAACTTTCCCTGTGGCAAAACAACATTGACAGGGAGACAGTGCATTTGTATGTGAAGATACTTCTTGAGGATCCCCGCGAGACTGAAAATCTTCGAAGATTAGTCAGGGAGACAATCGAACGGGCGGGCAGTGGGTATGCGCCATCAATCCGATACAACCGCGCTGAGAAAAGAGTTGATTGCAAATGGGCAATTACCGCTGGACTGGATGAAATCCTGACCCGGGTCATCCTGGAGACAGGTCACACCATGCTAGAATCTCTTGGCTGCTTATCGCGGCCTTAACCTGACTGCTCTGTCCACATGGCAGCTCCCCTGGGGTCGGAGCCGAGCCGAAAAAGTGCGTTCTAGCAGCTCTGGCATTGGATTCGTAACTGCTGAGCTGGTATTGAGATTGTGGCAAATGGCGGCTCACACGCGGGAATCGCTCTGAGTCCAATCCTGAACGGGATATCGCATCCCCGGCCGGTCACCTCAGTGGAGTCAAGGTCTGTTCGGAGGCTCCTTATCAGATCATGACTCGATAGTCATCAAACGCGCACGGTGAATATGGTACTATCGCAAGATCACCAGCTTAACTGCGGCCCTGCTTCCGTTGCCGGCGAGCTCACAGAAGTAGATCCCAGCTTGCACCTTCGCTCCATGTGCATCTCTCAAGTCCCACGTTTGCCGATGAAGCCCCTCCCTGCGGAATGTGGTTGGGAACTGCCTTACGAGCCGCCCTCTGAGATCGTAGATCCTTACACTGATGTGGCCAGCCTCTGCGAGCTCATAAGTGATCCTCGACTGAGGGGTGAATGGGTTAGGAGGATTTTTCAGGACAATTGGGGGTCTCCTGCGTCCCTCGGTTGTTAGTCCAGCGATCGCTTCGCGCTTTGCCGTGAAAATCACTTTCCTGGTCTCTCCTGCAAGCAGATCAGGGTCTCCCTGCTTCCATACATACAGCAGCACAAAATTGTCGGTAACCACAGCCTCATAGGCATCGGTATACTGGACGACTATGTCATGCATCCGCTCGGGAAGAAGGACGGTTGGGTGCCTGTACCCCCACTTGCCAGTAAATCCAGGCTTACCATCGATGTTCATAGTGATTGTGACTGTTACAGTATCTGAAGTCGGACCCGGAACAATCGATATATCTTCAGTATAGAGCAAGGGATCATAGACACCTTGCTCAGAAACTCTAGCGTCAAAGGCTGGATCCCCATATAGAACTGAACCGTCCCTGTCACCAGGGCTTGTCCCAGGTGTGGAATTCTCGATGTCGAAAATGATATTCTGGTTGGCGAGGAAGAAAGCTTCCGGCCAGGTATAGTGCCCCTGCAGGGCGAAAAAGGCCTTTGTACCACCATGCTGATAGCTGTCGGCTCCTTCAGTGACTACGTAGCCGGTATACAGGTAGGCGCCCCCGGTGTGTATCCAGCAAACAGGCATTGACCCTTTGTTCAGTATTTGACCTATCAAGCAGTTCCCGAGGCCGAAGTAGATTTTGGGGTTCACCGAATTTATGTCGATGTCGTCGCCTGAATAAGGGTCACCGTAAACTTGTCCCAGTGAGGACCTGAAGTATCCCTCCTCGCCGGCATCAGGGTAATGAAGTTGCCATTCATTGTGCCTTGCATGGCCGCTCGTTACAAACATGTCGATTGTATCGGCATTTATACATGACACCAGCCACTCGGTACGGTCTGTCGGACCATCCCATCTTTCTTCTACGGTGCCATCGAGATGCTTGATCTTGTAGTGCCCGTATGTACCTTCGTCTGTTGCTATCGCTTGGGGATAGTGTGTCGGATCACAGCACATCGTACCTCCCAGAACCGTCTTCACTCTGAGTGTCCTTGACCCACTTACGAGCCTAAGAGCGTCTTCTGCGTTGAATCCTGTGACTATACCCCAGATGACATCACCGTAAATGTCAGCATCAAGAGATCGCGATAGCTGCCAAGCGTCGGCGACAAAAGACGGGGTTGCTTCACTGCCTCTTATGACGATGCAGAGATAGTCCGGTTGGAACTCCGTGAGCACGGTCTCTATTTCCCAGATGCTTGAACCGTATGTGAACACCTGAGCGTTATACTTAGCTACAAGAGTATCTACAACCACGCTCCAATTGGGTTTAGCCAGTAGCGAATCTCTGATCGCAACGGCATACTCACCGGAACAGGCGCTTGCCGCTGCTAAAACAAAGAGTACCATGAGCCCGAAGGTAAGCCATCTCATGACGAACCTCCTTAGTAGCTTGACGGGCTGGAGGAACAACCATCACGGAACTGTTCCTCCACCAGTCCATTCACGAGGTCGTTACGGTTTGGGCTGAAGTCCAGCTCTATCCTACCACAGGATGCGTTTCGTTTCAACCCGCGAGGGGCCCGGGTAGTGTTGACACTACCAGGAAGATCGTGAAGTTGACTTGGAGTTGAATTTGTGGTACAATAAACATTGGAAAAAGGAAAACCGGGGATCGGCTTTAGAATTGCGTCTGGGTAATTAAGATCTCGCTACTGGAGCTGAGACGCCCAGACGCATCTCTTTTGATTCGTGCATCACATCATTTGGCAATACCCTCAATTTTGATGTGAGCCCTTCTTGTACTCCCGGATTCGCAGTAGTCATCCTTGACCCAGACATAGATGGTGTTGATCACTGGTTGAGTAACAACAAATACGCTTCCGCGGGGATAGGTCCAATTGTGTTCCTCCGAGGCATCGAGCCAGCTAACAGGGATATCGGGATCATTCAATTGGAATTGAAGATGAGTCACCTTGGTGGCGTAGTGACCAGGAGCAAATTCGACTCCAAAATGGAGTGTATCACCTATGGCGACACCAACAGGTATATCCATGAGCGTGGTATCACCCGAGGTTGAACGGCAGGCAATTGGTTGACCTGAAGCACTGCCTGAAGGGCCTTCGTAGCAGCAAATCCTTATCGACGGGAGGTTGTCCTTTGTAGGATCAACGAAAATCCTTATGTGATTTCGAGCATCAACAAAGCTGGTTTCAACAGCCCCAGCATTGTCTTTGGCCTGAACATAAAAGCTCCAGGGATTGTCTTCTCCAAGGCTTTCAAGGTGGATTGTGACTTGAGTTGCGGAAATCCATCCGCTCCACCTGGTATCCCAATCAGGGGGTGGCTCTGCTTCTGGCCAGTCATAGTAGAGTTTGCGGGCATATCGATAAGCCACTACTTCACCATCCGGATCGAATGCTTCCCATTTGATGGTGACGCATGACGACACAAAGACATCCCGTTGACCAGCCTGAACCGCTGGAAAGACGATACGGCTTCTCGGAGGTGACGTGGTTGCCGTGAAGCTCAGCAGCGCTGGCGTTGGATCCTGCGCGCCGTTGTTGTCTATTGCCCTGACGAAGAATGTATAACCATGATATCGACTGCCGTCACTGCAGCAGCTGTCCGCGAGGAGTTCAAATGTGTCGATCGTCGCCTGTGTGGTTTCCCATGTGAAGGAGCTATCCAAATAGGCTGTGGAATCGACTCCGTCAGACCAACCGATATCGAAAGCAACCACCTCACCGTCTGGATCTGTGCCCCTCCACGCAAGGGTGACCACGTAAGACTGGCTTGAGCCAGGCTCGGGTCCCGAAACGATGATGGTGTCGGGGGGTAGATTGGGTGCACTTGCTTCCTCCTTGCCGCAACAAAGGAAGACCACAGAGCAAACACATAGCAGGGCACAGAATCGCTTGATCATATTCACTGTTCTAGACTCCAAAATGCAACCCGACTCTGACGCTCGGGCCTCCTACGTCCATTGATGGTGAGTCAGGGATCTTTATGTTGTCGAGTTTCCACTGGCCATGGCCTATTCTGGCTCTGAGATACGAGGCCGAGATCTCGAGAGCCATGAATGGCAAAAGATGATACTTTATTTCCACAAATGGTTCGATGGCGATAAAGCTGGCAGTTAACCTCGAGGTTACATTGAGATCCTGCACAGCAATGCTGTCAGGACCGCCCGAGTGGAAGATGTCCCAGGCATCGTTCCATCCAAAAACGTAACGGGAGTTCCTCCTGCGTTCGATAGTAACTGAACCACCACCGAGAAGTAGCCCACCGATGAGCTCATATCTGCGACTCGTCTGGCTCAGTCCGAGAAGCATCCCCCCATAACCGATCTCAAGCTGAGCATATCTGGCGCATCCGTCTGGAATCCCGCTTGTTTCACTTGTCATCCCGTAGCCGCCACCACCGATAATGAACCTCCCAAGGCGAGCATAACCCTTGCCCCCGATAACCAGAACGTTCTCACTGAGCTCATCGATCCCCATTTGCCTTATCTGACTGTTTATCCTGTCAAGATTAGCGAAGAGATAACCTCCCGAGAAGCCACCTCCACCACCGAAACGTGAAGGTCTTGATCGTGAACAGTGTGAGCAGGGCCTTTTTCGATGCTGCCGGCCACCTTTGATTTCGCCTGCGCTAGACTCTTGGGTAGGCTGAGGAGTGCTGAAGGATGTATCTTCGTCGGTTATGACTGTAAGTGGATTGACAACTGGCACAGATGGAGTCTCCTCCGAAGATGCGTGCGCTTGCGTCAGAGCCAGACCTGGTACAAGAGCCAACCACAGCAATACGGTGACAACCTTGGTCATACCAACCTCCTTTGCAGATTATCTACACTTTCCAATCGGTTCTGATCGAGTCTCTTATTTGCCTGTAAGATTTCCCCTGTTCAAATGCAAGCCTAATCGCTGGTGAGAAGACCTTGTCGTAGAAGTCACTTCCCATCCGTTCAACGATTTCGTGTTCAAAAACCTTGTCGGTTTGCTCGACACCACCGAGGGATCTGAACTTTCTGGCTTCCTCAACGATGACACCTGGAGCTTCAGCCACTCTCTTCATCTCGTGAGGTTTCAACCTGCCGAATTTCCGCGCAGCCACCACCTTGGCCAGCCATATGGCATAACCCTTAGCCACATCATCTGGCACACCCTCGTGAAGCTTCTCGAGGCGCGTGTATTCGGCGAAGACATCAAATCGCCTTATCGGTGCTTTCGGACGGATTCCCATTGCCCTGCTTCAATTCTAACCAAACCCTGCCAAAGGGTCAATGGAGATGCACTTGAGAGCAGATTCGACCCGGTTCTCAAAGAGTCGGCAGGTATTTCGTCAACTCGTACTGGCTAACCTGGATTCGATAATTGTTCCACTCGATTCGCTTGTTCTGAATCAACTTGTTGAAAAGGGCGTCCCCAAGCACTTCCCTGACAAGTGTGCTCTTCGAAGTGATTTCTATGGCTGCATAGAGACTGTCAGGCAGGCAGGCTATGCCCAGTTTCTCGCGTTCCTGTTCATTTAACAGATAGACGTCGAGTTCGACTGGATCCGGCAGATCGTAGCCTTCCTCAATTCCTTTTAGTCCAGCTCTCAACATGACAGCAAAGGCGAGATATGGATTGCAAGCTGGATCTGGGCATCTGAATTCAACCCTTCGAGGTTCTGGCTTGTCAGGTTTATCAAGGGGGACTCTCACCAGAGCTGAGCGGTTCTTGCTACCCCAGCAGATATAGGCAGGTGCTTCGAAGCCTGGAACAAGTCGCTTGTAAGAATTCACCCACTGATTGGTTACCACTGCAATCTCAGGTGCGTGTCTCAAGAGCCCAGCGATATAATGTTTGGCTACTGCGGAGAGTCTCAACGGATCGTTACCATCGTAGAAGACGTTCTTGCCGTCTTTGAAAAGCGATTGATGAAGATGCATACCGCTGCCGTTCTGATCTCCGATGGGTTTAGGCATGAAAGTGGCATAGACACCATTCTGCCTGGCTACCTCTTTGATAACCAATCTGGCGGTAATGGCCGCATCAGCGATTTTCAAAGCATTATCGAACTTCAGATCGATCTCATGCTGGCTTGTTGCGACTTCGTGATGACAGGTGTGAACAGGTATTCCCATTGCCTCGAGTGTCAGCACAGTTTTCTCCCTTAGCTCTGTGCCGACATCGATCGGGGTAAGATCAAAATAGCCACCTGCGTCGAGGGCTTTGGGAACACACGAGTCAGCGAAGTAGAAGTATTCGATCTCTGGGCCTATGTACGGGACAAATTCATGCTTTTTGAGTACTTCGATGGTCTGTCGCAATACGTATCTGGGGTCACCATCGTATGGCTGTAAACGTGTATCCGCTACATCGCAAATCATCCTGGCGACGCGGATGCCCTTGCTTGTCCAGGGAAGGATCTGGAAGGTCGAAGGATCTGGCCTGGCTATAAGATCGCTTTCATATATGCGAGCGAAGCCTTCGACTGAGGAACCATCGAAACTGGCGCCCTCCTCGAGTGCTGAGGGCAGTTTCTCCGTTGTTATTGTCAGGGACTTGAGTTGACCGAGGATGTCGGTAAACCAAAGTTGGACAAACTTGACATCGTTTTGCTTGCATAGCTCAAGGATTCGCTTTTGGCTATTCTTTTCCATGTGCCACCTCGCGTCTTGTTTCCCAACGATTTTCGGCAATAATGCCACACCGCTGAAGATGGTGCAATCAGAATTGTCGCCTTGT
>JALGWB010000110.1 GCA_025774405.1 bacterium | reverse complement strand
CTATCTCTTCGAGCAGGGCCTTGATATCCATTATCCCCTCCTATGAGGGTTTCACTAAAAAAAGCGTCTGACCGTATTCGACCGGCTGCGCATTCTCAACAAGTATCTCCGCAATCGTGCCTGAGACCTCTGACTCTATCTCATTCATGAGTTTCATTGCTTCGATAATGCAAACCACCTGACCTGGCTCCACTCGATCACCAACTTCGACATACGGCCTGGCCCCAGGGCTTGGCGCCCTGTAGAAAGTTCCTACCATTGGAGATTTTATCTCGAGGTGGCTCTCGCTCGGTTGCTCAGGTTGCTTGACAGGAATCTCAACAACCTGCTCGCTTATATCCTCTTTTGGTAAATTGCCAATCTGACCGCTTGAGCGTTTCTTGGCTATTCTCACTTTTGTCCACCACTTCCTGACTTCTAGCTCCTCTATCTCACTAGATTCGACAATCTCGACCAGCTTCTTAAGAAAAGAAATGTTCATGACTGCACCCTCGAGACATACTCGCCTGTTCTGGTATCGACCCTAACCACAGTACCAGCCTCAATAAACAGCGGAACCTGAATCACCTTACCGGTCTCGAGTGTAGCAGGCTTGGTGCCGCCCGAGACCGTATCGCCCTTGACACCTGGGGCAGTCTCGACCACCTTGAGATCGACGAAAGTTGGAAGCTCAACTGCGATCGGTTGCCCTTCTCTCATCTGAACTGTGACAACCATGTTTTCCTTCATGAGCAGAGCAATGTCCTCAAGCATTGAAGCTGGTAGCGCTATCTGATCAAAGGTCTCATTGTTCATAAAATAATACTCATCTCCGGCATTATAGAGATATTGCATTTCCACTTTATCGATTCTGACATCCTTAACCTTCTCCCCAGCGCTAAAAGTCTTGTCTATTACCCGACCAGTCGAAAGGTTCTTCAATTTTGTCCTGACAAAGGCACCTCCCTTGCCAGGTTTGACATGGAGGAATTCAACCACGGTATAAAGCTCTCCGTCGATCTCCAGCACCATCCCTGTTCTCAGATCATTGGTCGTTGTCATAGCTAGCATCCCACCTCTACGAGCTCCTTGGGAGCCGATGTCAAAACCGTGCGGCCATCCTCGCCTATCACCACCACATCTTCTATCCTTATTCCGCCCCAGCCCGGGATATAGATACCGGGTTCGATGGTTACAACATTACCGGCCTCGAGCACGCTGTCATTCTTTGAGGAAAGCCTGGGTGCTTCATGCACTTCAAGCCCGACCCCGTGCCCGAGGGAATGACCGAAATTGTCTCCATAACCCTTGGATTCGATATAGGAACGGGCGATAGCATCCGCTTCACTCGCCTTCATGCCAGCCTTTATTGCGGAAATCGCTCTCTGGTTGGCACCAAGAACAATGCTGTAGACTTCCCTAACCATATCCGAGGCCCTGCCAATGACCACGGTCCGCGTTAAATCTGATCGATAACCATCCCAGATGGCTCCAAAATCCATCTTCACGAGATCACCCTCGGCAATCACACGGGTTGTCGGACAGGCATGAGGCAGAGAAGCATGTGGACCAGATGCAACGATGGTATCAAAAGCAGGCACCTCTTTTGATTTCTTCCGGAGCAGAAAATCAATTCTGGCTGCAACGTCGACCTCGGTCAACCCCGGCGCTATCTCCTTAACGACCTCTGCAAACACGGCATCAGCTATCTCTACAGCCTTCTTTATCGTGGCTATCTCATTATCATCCTTTCGACGCCGCAATCTCTCAACAGCATCATCAAATGGTATGAGCTCAGCCTTCAAGGTGTCGCTCACCTTCCTATGGGAGCCATAGGTGAGCGAAAGAGCCTCAAAGCCTATCCTGCCTCCGCTGTCGCCCATGAAGTCGATCGCGGCAGCCAGGGCATCACGCTTGTCAACCTTCACCTCAACTCCCCGCCAGACCTCACCTTCCGCCTGTTCTCTGTACCTGAAATCGGTGATGAGGGTTGCCCCCGAAGGTGTAACCACGAGGCAGGCTGTTGAACCGGTAAAGCCGGAGAGGTACCTGATATTGGTAATGTTAGTCACCAGGAACCTGTCAATGCCTTCCTGCCTCATGAAATCCACAAACTTGCTTAATCTGCTCACACCACGCCTCCGTGTTGGTCGATTCGAGCTGAGGCTAACAGAGCCTTAGATCCATGTCAACCGCCAAGCTTCGGGCTGTCACCTGCACTTGAACGTTGACAGAATTGCCTTTAGCTCTCTCAGCAGAGGCAGCTTATCCAGCCCCGGGGCAAAAACTGCGGCATCAACCACATAGTGGCGACCGGATTCAGGACAATCAAAGCAATATGTCACGAAAATCCCGCCAATTGTGTACTTGCGATTCTGCCATGTCCCACTCAAAACCGTCGCCCTGTATCCGACGAAGTCACCTTCTCTGATCTGCAGGGTTTCATCGACAACCTCATCCTCATCCCAGTAGTCCCAGGCTAGCATTCGCTTCCGCTCAACACAGGTTCTCATCCTATCGGTCCAGCTGCCTCCTTCCCAGTAGACGGTTATCATCCTCGCCGGTTTGTCTTTCAATATCTTCACAACTCGCTCGGAAGCAAATGACTCGTCGATCTTGTAGCCTGTCGGCAGCCTCAAGGTCCAGCCATAGGTATCGAGAAGCCTCTGGCTGGCGGCCTTCTGCTCTCCGGCATAGAAAAGAGCCCTGTTGAGGCGTGTCTGGACGCTTGAACTTACAAAGTCAAATATCTCCTCAGACTCTTTCTCGAGCAAGTCGGTAAGATCCTGCTTGGTTGCAGCTGCGACGATCATCACAGCCTGCCCCCTGGCCCACCTGTCATAGACGACGTATGTATTGAGATCACCATTCCTGAGTGCTTCGAAATGCGAACCAGCCACATCCTTTATCCTGGCTTCGAGATCACTCTCAGGCGTGAGATAATCAAGCAGGAGGACATTCTTGCGGCTGAGTTCAGTTCTTAGGTTTGCGGTAGTCACTATCCTGACATTGAAGGCTTTCTCATATTGAACGGTGATGATTTCCCGTTCAAGGACTTGCTTGAGCTTGCTTGCCTGATCGGTGCATCTGGGTGTTGTCACGATCAGCACTTCGCTGTTAGATCCAAATGCCGCAATCATGGGTTTGGAGCAGTATGCAATGAGGCAAATTCCGAGCAACCAGATCATTCTTCTCATAATTACACCCCCAGTCTAATTCCTTCATAAGTGGGCCACAACAGTGATGTCAACCTATAAATGGGAGTCCTATCGATCCAGCCGTTTCAGCTCATCCTGGAGCTGCCTGATTTCCCGCTTGAGATCCTCGATTCTGGACCTCAGGATCTCGGCATCGGACACCGACTGCAGAGAGGCAGGAAGGTTGAGGTATCCGGGGACATGATTGGCAATGCGGACCTTTCTGTTGTGCCTTGTCGCACCCCTGCGGAAACCAATCTGGACAACTTCCCCTGGTGAGGTATCGAGCACTTGATTGCGAAGTGATTCAACCGATACCACTGGTGTCGAATTGAAGTCAGTTATGACATCACCGGGTCTTATCCCTACCGACTCAGCGGGGCTTCCCTTCATGACATCAACAACAACCACACCCTGAATATCCTTGTTCCTCATCCGCTCACGCATCTCGTCTGTGAGGTCAAGTACCCTGACTCCAAAATAACCTCGTCTTATGGAACCCTTCTGGATTATCTCCTTACAGATTTCGCCGAGTTTGCTCGATGGCATTGCCACAGCCAGATTGCTCGGTTGGGTAAGAGTCGTCAACGATAAAGAACCGCCTCTAGAGGATCGACCGGTTCCATAGGTTGACCTGAGTGTCAGTCTTCCGAGCACAATCCCTATCACTTCACCCTGCGAATTCACAACCGGTCCACCGACATCACCCGGACTTATCGGTACGGCCAGCCTCAGGGATGTGACACCCTGATCTACATCCTTCTCAATGGCACTCACAACACCCATTGAGACAGATGGCAACGATCCGAAAGCGTTGCCCACTACAAAGACCAGCGAACCGGGTTTGATATCATCCTCCACAGCGAATCTCGCAGGCTCAAGATCGAGGTTCTCGACCTTGACGACAGCAACATCCGAAACACGATCAGTGCCCAGGACAGCCCCCCTATATGCCCTTCCACTGCATGTACCTATTTCCACCTCGTTTGCATTGCCAACAACCGTTGAGGTGGTGAGAATATGTCCTTCCTTGTCGAACACGATTCCACAGCCAACGCTCCTCGATCGTGGGGCAAAGGGCGTAACTTGGCCTGCAGAATGGAAGTGCGGCGAAACCGATGTAACGGACACTATCGAACTGCTAACATCAGCAACCAGATCGACTATCTCCTTTTCAACTTCACCTATCCCGGCGGCAGCGACCAGGCTGCTCACCCCAACCGCAATGGCGACTCCAAGGACTACGGATTTCATGGCACCACCTCAGAATTCATCGGGAATGACTGAAACAGGCCTGACCTCATCAACGTAATATCCATTAAAGCGTGTGCCTCTGTCAGGGCTACGGTCGCCGGTCGGGAATCTGACCGGAATCGAATCATGGGGTGTTGCTACCCGATGTATTATATCCTTCATGACAAACTCATCAAGCGAACCAGCCTCACCGGCTACGGTCTCACCACCGGCCCTCTCGGGCTGTGACAAATGCTTGAGATAATAAACAGTCCCACCGAATGCCAGAACAAAGGCAAGCGCACCGCTTATGAGCTGCTTTCTATACTGCCTGACAAAGGCAAGCAGGGTTGTCAGCACCAACGCTCTTCTACTGGTCTCGAACCGATCTATCCGCTGCCATAGATTCTGAAGGAAGTCGGATGGCACACTCAAAGTTTCGATAGCCTTAAGGGCGGAGACAGTTCTCAGAAGTCTCTGGCTCTCAGCTCTACAATGCCGACAATGAAGCAGATGTTCTTCAACCTGGCTGCGTGAGTCCTCATCGAGTATCCCATCAACCAGCTCATTGAGAAGCATGCGGACCTGCTTACACTCCATCGCCTTTCGCCCCCTTCGAATCCTCATCGAGTATGGGTCTAAGTATTTCTTTGACACGCAAACGTGCTCTGTTTATGCGAGACTTGACAGTCCCCTCCGGCATTTTCAATATTCGGCTTATCTCATCATAAGCTAAGCCCTGAATATCCCTTAGCACAAGAGGGGTTCTGAATTTCTCAGGCAGGCTGGCAATCGCTTGCCTTATCATCTTGCCGAGCTCCTTCTGCTCGAGTTCAGCATCAGGCTTCAGCTTATCATCCACGATATCCACCCGAATTCTCTCGTCGTCCTTACGTTCAGCCATACCCTCGAGTGAAAAGATCCTAAACTTTCGCTTTCTCAACTCATTCCTGCAAAGATTGATCGCTATGGTATAAAGCCAGGTCGAAAACTTCGATATTTCACGATATCTGGGTGCACTCCGATAGGCCCTGAAAAAGGTTTCCTGGCCTATGTCCTCAGCCAGATCGCGGTCACCGGTTATCTGATATGCAAGGTTGATCATCTTAGAACCATAGCGCCTGACAATCTCATTGAACGCCTCCCTGTCTCCTTTCCCCACCCTCAGCATCAAACTTTCATCAGATTCTCCACGATAATCGGGTGGAGACTGCCCATCGTCGAGCGTCATACTCTCCCTACCATTTTATTTTACATCCACCTTTCAACAAAGTTCCCACATACTCACTCTTTTTGGGTCGATTAGGGCTAGAACGTCGAGATCTCCTCGTAGTCGATTCCAAAAACAATGCCATACGGGTAGATCAACCCCGAGATGACTTGAGGTAAAAGATACGAGTTCCCCGCAAAGCGATCTACTACCATCCTGATTTCTCCGCCCCTGCCATCCTCGATTGTCCAGGCTGAGACCACATCTCGTGTAGTATCGACCGTGAGCCTGATCGAGAGGCTATCACAAACCATTGAGACCGCTGGCTCACACTTCTGCCCCTCAAGCCATCGGAGCAGCATCTCACCGCCCCCAAGGGAAAACACAAATGCATGCAGAGCAGGCGATGAGATACGAGGAACACTCATCAGAAACTCGCCATCTTCAGTTGAGATCACTATATCTTCCCCAGCACTTTCGATCGTCACCTGTTTCGAGATGAGAAGACCGGCTCCTGTAGGCTGAATCCTGATCTCCATGCTGCCGTTGCTGCTGAGACGAAGATCGAATTGCCCTGTCACCAGGCTTCCTCCAAACTCGGCAGTTACGGCACCCCTTGCCCGTATGCCACCGAGAGCTTCAGCCCGAGCGAGAACAGCTTGAATCACTCGATGCTCCTGACCAGGGGCTTGTCGCAAGTGGGAGCACTCGAGAAAAATAAGGCCAGCAGTCGCTACGATAATTCCTGCTGAAAGTCTCCTATAGCCACTGATCGAGCGGGACAATCTGACCCTCCTTCAGCCAAGAGCATATTTTGCCCTGGAAGGCGACGCAACCTAAAACTTCCAAAACCATTGACATAGCGAATCAGTAAAGGTAGACTAACTACTCAGTCAGAAAGCAATGGGGTATTTATGGAGATAGGCTTGTCTATAACCGTACTCGGTATGAGCATTGTTTTTGCCTTCATCGCACTGCTTTCGTTTGCTATTTATCTTCTCTCGAAACTTCAGAGTAAAGCTGCTACCGGGGACCCTTCATCAGCGGAGCTGGTGGCGGTCATCAGCGCAGCGTTGCATATGTATCGCAGCCAATCAAGAAGCGTAGAAAGGAGAGAGTGATCTTGACAGATCAACACAACCATCGAGTTATGATAACCGACACCATCCTCAGGGATGCGCATCAATCACTTCTGGCGACCCGGATGCCAACGAAGCACATGCTCCCAGTTGCACACAAGCTTGACAAGGTTGGCTACTTTTCCCTCGAAATGTGGGGTGGTGCAACTTTTGATTCCTGCATTCGTTTGCTTAGAGACGAGCCCTGGGATCGGGTTCGGCAATTGCGTAAGGCAATTTCCAATACCAGATTCCAGATGCTGCTGCGAGGTCAAAACGTAGTTGGCTACCGACATTATG
>JALGWB010000109.1 GCA_025774405.1 bacterium | reverse complement strand
TGGAGGCACGTTCAATCCTCGAAATTGCACGCGTAAGATCATTGTACCAGACTGCAAACTTAAGCCCCAAACTTGTCGGCTCGGCGTGCATGCCATGGGTTCTGCCAACGATAAGAGTCCTCTCATGCCTGCGCGCCAGATCCCTCACTACCAACTTGAGTTCCTGCAATTCATCGAGGATCAATTTCGAAGCCTCTCTAAGCAGAAGCGCGAGAGCGGTATCCAGAATATCCGAGGATGTCACACCCATATGAAAATAACGGCTGAGATCACCGAGGCTTTCGCCCACACATTCAACAAATGCCAGGACGTCATGTTTGATCCTTGCCTCAATCTGATCAATACGGTCGATATCAAAGCTAGCTCTTGCCCTTATCTCCTTTGCAGCATCCAGAGGGACACGCCCAGCCTGAGCGAGAGCATCAACAATCGCAAGCTCAACCTCGAGCCAGGCACGAAGTTTACGCTCCTGACTCCAGAGCTCTGCCATCTCGGGAAGCGTGTATCTTCGTATCATCGTTGCCAGCTAGCGCTGCGGTGCTTCCTCCACTATGAGGCTTACCGCCTTCGGCTTGCTCTCTCTTAGTATCGTAAACTTCAGCTCATCGCCAACCCGAGCTCCGAAGATTGCCTTCCTTGCAGAATCGTAATTCTCCACAGATATGCCATTTACCTCGATGATAACGTCCCCCCGCCTGAGTCCTGCTTTGGCAGCCGGACTACCACTATCGACCTGCGAGATTATGACACCTTCGGTGCTCTCGAGTCCGAGTGAATATGCAATGAGTGGCGTTATCTCCTGAACAATAAGCCCTATCCAGATCTGCCTTATCTTGCCATATCGAGTGTATTCATCAAGTATGAACTTGACCCGATTTATGGGTATCGCAAAACCCAGACCCATGGAACCCCCGCTCTTGCTAATAATGAATGTATTGATACCAATTACCTGCCCCAAGCTATTGACAAGTGGTCCACCGCTGTTGCCAGGGTTTATAGCCGCATCGGTCTGGATCATATCGGTATAGACACCTGCAATCTCCTCGCTTGTCTTCACATTTCTATGGAGGGCGCTTATAACACCAACTGTAACTGTCGGGTGAGTATCCTCGAGCAAATAACCGAAGGGATTGCCGATAGCAACCGCCCACTCGCCGATTATCAATGAGTCTGAATCGCCAAGCTCGGCATATGGTAGCCGTTCTGCATCTATCTTCAGAAGAGCAAGATCATATTCGGGATCGCTGGCAACTATTTCAGCATCGAATTGCCTGCCATCGGTCAATGTGACCTTGATGTCGGTTCCTTCGTGGACAACGTGCTCATTGGTAACAATCAGTCCATCCTCAGTCAGAATAACGCCAGACCCAAGACTCGGCACCCGTTCGATGTAGCGATGCTCTCCAAAGAAGTCCCTGAAGAACTGATCGAAGAAGGGATCCCAGAAGGGTGATCTTGGAGAGGTTCTCACAACCCGTGTCTGAATTACGGTTATTGAGACAACTGCGGGCCCAACCCTTTGAGCAGCTCTCACAATTGCTGTCGCTCGCGATGCTGCAATGGCGCTTTCTACAACTGATTGCTCCTCCGCAACTGCAAGGCCAGGTGCCGGTGCACGGCTTGCCGGTTCATCGCCTTCAGGAAGATAAAGAATAAGTGCAATGCCGAGTCCAAGCAGGCCCGAAACTGCAATAGTAATCAAAAGTTTCATCGTACACCTCAGATCTTTGCACCCAGCTTCTTCCAGTCGTCAAGGAAGCGCTTCACACCGACATCTGTGAGTGGGTGCTTTATCATCTGCTCAATTACCTTGAAAGGAATGGTTACTATGTCAGCGCCTGCCAGGGCGGCCTCGACAACATGCAGTGGATTTCGCACACTTGCCACTATTACCTCTGTGTCAAAATCATAATTGTCAAACATGGCGACGATCTGCCGGATAAGATCCATACCGTAGTGGCTGGCATCGTCGAGACGTCCGACAAAGGGACTTAAGAAGGATGCGCCAGCTTTTGCTGCCAGGAGTGCCTGGTTAGCACTGAAGACGAGGGTCGCATTCGTCCTTATGCCTTCAGCCTTAAGCCTTCCGATCGCCTTCAACCCTTCCTTGACCAGCGGGACTTTGATAACTATGTGTTCATCAATTGCTGCAAGCTTGCGTGCCTCCATAACCATGCTATCAGCATCCTGTCCAACAACCTCAGCGCTGACTGGTCCCTTAACCACTTCGCAGATCTCCTTAAGGATTTGCTTGAAGTCACCTTTGCCCTTCTCTCGCGATAGCAATGTCGGGTTAGTTGTCACACCATCGAGAATGCCAAGGCTTGCTGCTTCACGGATCTCCTCTAGATTGGCAGTATCGATGAAGAACTTCATATCACGCCTCCTTCCTCAGTAATCGACATTGACGAGATATAGCCCATGAGGCGGGGCACATGGCCCTGCCCGGCTCCTATCTCGACTCGCAAGTATATCATAAATCGCCTCCGGCACCAGCTTTCCTCTGCCAACTTCGACAAGAGTACCAGTAAGCATTCGAACCATCTTGCGCAAGAACCGATTTGCTGAGAAGACCAGTGCAATCCCGGCTGGCTGGACTGGCTCAACGCGGGCCTCCTTCATACTGATCCAGGGACTCCGCTCCTCATCCTTTGACGTAAATGCCGAAAAGTCATAATCGCCAATGAGCGAATCCATGGCTTGCTGCATCGTTTCCACGTCAAGTTGCCATTTGACAAACCATCTATATCTTCGCCAGATCGATGTCGGACGGGTTGCTATCTCATACCGATACGTTCTTGCGATTGCGTCAAAGCGAGCATTGAAGGCAAGAGGTACCTCCTGAGATTCGATGATGCGCACATCAGGTGGCAAGAGAGCATTCAGGGCACGAGCAAGCTCAGCAGGTGACATCTGAGAGATCGAACTGAAATTTATGACCTGCCCAAGTGCGTGTACTCCTGAATCGGTTCGGGCTGCAGCGATTATTTCAGGTTCGAAGCCAAGCAGGTCTCTCAACAGGTTCAAGATCTCACCCTCGACTGTTCTCACCTTTGGTTGCCTTTGCCAACCGCAGAAATCAGTTCCGTCATACTCGATAACCAGTCTTATGTTGCGGACGCCCGGACGACGTTCGTTCATAGGAACCTCTTGAGTAGAACACCTGCAACCAGAAGCCCACTTAAGGCAAGTGCAACCCCATCACGAAGCTTCATCTCCACTGGCTGCGGCGTGATGCTATGCGAGCCATAGCATCTGGCTTCAAGTGCAAATCCAAGATTGGTCGAACGTCGCATAGCAGCTTCGATTAGCGGAATGATAAGATCGACCACAAAAGCAACTTTTGCACGAAATCTTTTGAGCTTGCGCCCTCTAAGGATCTGAGCAGCCTTGATGCGTTCAGCCTCTTCGGCAAGCACGGGCACAAACCGAATGGCAATTGTGAGCAAGGTTGCAAAATCAGAGGCCAGCCTTCCAAGTCTTCCACCTGAGCGACCGAAAAGCATCATTACATCGCCAATCTCAGAAGGTGCCATAACAACTGTGAGCAGGGTTGCAGCAACAATCATAAGTGCAAGTCTGAGTGTGAAGTGAGTCGCAGTGGTCAGAGCGCTGTAGCTGAAGGCTCCACCTGAGCCATTTCTGGGAAAAACAAGATTGATGCCAAAAGTGATGGCAAACATCCAGGCAAAGTTCTTAAGGCTTCCGAGGTAGAAGGAAAGTCTCGTCTTTGATGTGAGACAGAGCATGAGGAGGTAAATGCTCACGAATGCCAGGCTCAGCCAGGTGTTCACACTGAATATGGCAACAAGGGTCAGTCCAAAGACAAGGGCCTTGGTTACTGGCTCAAGACGATGCAGCCAGGAATCACGTGTCATATGACGACTTAGGAGAAATCTAGTCTGACCGTACATGGCCCGCCATGAGTTGCTCAGCAATCTGCACTGCATTCAGAGCAGCACCCTTGAGCACATTATCACTAACAATCCACATGCATAAAGCCCGGTTTGAACCCGGCACACGCCTTATTCTCCCAACAAAAGTCGCATCCTCTCCAGCGCAAAAGGCAGGCGTCGGATAGATGCTGCGATCGACATCATCCATCACCACAACACCAGGTGCATGCCCGAGCTCCCGCCGAACCTCATCTACGTCAATCTTGGTGGCAAACTCAGCGTAGACAGCCTCACTGTGCCCTCTGAACACAGGCACTCTGACGGTGGTTGCAATGACATCTATTTCTTTATCTTTCAATATCTTCCGAGTCTCATTTAACATTTTACTTTCCTCACGACTCCACCCTTCTGAATCGAAGGTGTCGATGTGGGGGATGACATTGAAGCCTATCTGATGAGGGAAAACAGCACCCCGTGGCGCTTGTCCATTGAGAATGGCGTCTGCCTGCGAAGCGAGCTCAGCCACCGCCCTCGTCCCGGCACCGCTAACGGATTGGTAGGTCGATACAACAACCTTGCGAAGTTTGTACTTTCTATGAAGCGGTGCCAGCACGACTACCATCTGGATTGTCGAGCAATTGGGATTGGCAATGAGCCCCCGATGCCAGCTCAGGTCCTCGGGATTGATTTCAGGCACAACCAGCGGCACATCGGAATTCATTCGGAAAGCGCTGCTATTGTCAATAACGATGTTGCCAAGACTAGCTATGCGACGGGCATACCGACGGCTAAACTCCCCGCCAGCTGCCAGAAAACAGATCTCAGAGTCGCGGATGGCATTAAGTGAGAAGGGTCTTATCTTGACCCATCTTCCTTTGAGATAGACCTCTTGAGTCGGGGAAGCAGGTGAGGCAAAGAGGTTAAGCGCCGCCATTGGAAAGCGGCGTTTCAGGAGCTGCCTTACGATTTCACTCCCGACAAGCCCAGTCGCACCAACTACTGAGACAGCCCAATTTCCCCTGGTCACGCTAGCTCCCTATCAGCCACGCACTCGTAACAATAACCTCGGGTGACTATAGCATGTCCGTTTGCCCTGAGTCAATCTGCCAATGACCGCCTGTCAGTGGGTTCGAGGTCCGACCCTAGGCAACGCGAGTCTGATTCGTTGGGACAGACATTCTCGGCAATTCAGGGTATAATTAAGAACGAGGAGTCTTGCGGTGCGAGCGGCTGTCTGCTGCAAAGCTGCTCACTCAAGGGATTGGCAGTTAGCGTATCCATACTGGTCTTGAGACCTCCTTCAGTCAAGGAGCGGCTCGATCCATGAGTGGAGCCTGAAAGATACAAACAAGCGAGGAAAAAGATCATCCCCAGCTCTTGACACGTTTGAAGCTTCCTCGCCCAGCACGCACTCGAAAGGAGGCGATGAGCGATGCTGCGCTTTGGATCGTGCCTGGGCTTCACGGTGGTCTGCTTCATACTCACCATCGTTAGAGCTGCTTTCTGCCAATGGCAACAGGTAGGTCTCGAAAGCCGTCAAGTAAATGGCATAGCCTTCTCCCCTGGCAACGCTGATACAGCTTATGCCGCTGTCTATCCAAGCTCAATCGCAATCGAGGGCGAGAACGGTGAGGTCATGCTCATTGGCACCTACAGTGACGGCATCTACCGGCGCACTTGCTCACTGGCTGGTCTGAGGTCGGTTCCCAATGGAGCGATCTCAATTGAGGTGCTTCCCAATCCGGCAAGCCGTACTTCATCTATTTCATTCACTCTGCCAACTCACTCACTTGCTACCCTGAAGATCTATGACATAAGAGGAAGGCTGGTTAAGAAACTCCTGAGTGAAGAGGTGTCTCCGGGTTATCACTCAGCCACCTGGGACACAAGAGATCAATCAGGCACATTGGTCAGTCCCGGCATCTACTACTTGGAGCTTGAGACAGCCACAGAGAGGATAGTCAAGCCAGTAGTCGTGGTGAGGTAGTGTTCTGGCAACGTTTCTACGCCCTTGGCTGCCCTAAGCGGGACATCCTGGTTGATGGAAGAGGGGCAGTCGAGGCACAATAGCATTTAGAGGCACGCTACAACCTGAGGTGATCGCTTGCTGCGCTTCTCCAGAACTCGTCATTGGCCCCTTATCGTCGCTATCATGCTCTCGGTGGCACCCGCTCTTGATGCCAGGACCTGGTATGTGCCTTCTCAATGTCCAACCATTCATGCAGGACTTGATTCCGCCTCCTATGGGGATACCGTCCTTGTAGCACCGGGGACATATCTCAAGACCGATGATAGCGAGACCTGGATCCGGCTTAAGCCAGGAGTCTCACTCGCAAGTGAAGAAGGACCAGATGTAACGATCATTGAAGTATGTAACTCCAGTGTTGGAGTAAAATTCGAGAACTGTGAGGGCGCGAGTGTATCAGGTTTCACCATCCGCTTCGGCTCAGGTCCTGGGTGTGAATATCCGCCTAGCCTGACTAGTGGCGTCTACTGTTACAACTGCACCGATGTCACTGTCGAGAACTGCATCATTGAGAACATGTGTTACGGGATTGAGGTCGATGGGTCATCTCAGGAATGGTGGAAGCCAGTCTTTAGGAACAACATCATTCGGAACTGCGCATACGGTATCGCCTGTGGCGAGATCTACGATCCTGGCAGACCCTTCTTTCAGGGCAACATCATCAGAGATTGCAATTCTGGTGTCTGGGTCTATAACTCCTCACCACTCTTTGAAGGCAACCAGATAGTGCATAACGACGAACACGGAATGGAATATTGGGAATATTGTGGGGGTGGCTGTATGAGGAACACCATAGCCTATAATGCCGCCGGTGGAGTCTACATATATGCCGATCCCCCGCTTGCCTCACCATCTTTCAACGGGTCATGGTTACCCCAGGACGCTAACGACCTCTATGGCAACGGCAACTTCGATATATGGTATGACCATACACCAGGCGATGCCTTCATCCTGGCTCTCTACAACTACTGGGGTACCAACTGTCCTGACTTTGAATCGAAACTTCATGGAGAGATCTACTACTCCCCCTGGGTGGACTCCACCCACACAGTGATATTGCGAATCGCTTCCCAGCGCCCGAAAGTCCTGCAAGCGCCAGCACGAGGAGGAGCACCAATATCTCAAGATATCTCCCAAATCTGCCATAGGGTGTTCGAGCTTCACCGCCAATTACCTCACCCTTAAGGATCAGCTTCTCAAAGAGTGGGCCCTTTGATGTGACTCGCCCGTAGGGATCGACAAACATCGATATGCCAGTGTTGGCACATCGCGCAACTCCTATGCGGAACTCAACAGCTCTCATTATCGCCATTTGGGCATGCTGGTAGGGACCTGCGCTCGGTCCAAACCACTCGTCATTGGTGATGTTGACGATGAAGCGTGCCCCTCGGCTCACAAACTTGCCAATCAGATCGGGATAGATCGACTCAAAGCAGATAGCGACGCTGAAAGGAATCCCGGCAAGTGTGAAGATAGCATAGGTATCACCGGGTGAGAAGTTGCCCTCACCGAGGTCAATCCTTTGTAAGAAGGTGAAGCGGTCTTCGAAGGGTATCATCTCGCCGAAAGGTACAAGATGAATCTTGCGATACTCACCCATAACATTCCCATGCTTATTCATGAGCATTGCCGAATTGTAGAAGCGATAAGAGCCGTCGCGGGTTTCATAGTCGGGATAGCCAATCAGGATGGCTGAATTGACACGGATCGCAAGACGTGCAACGCTATCGAGCCAGGAAGGTGAGTGCTTGATGTGGAAAGGAACCGCAGTCTCAGGCCAGATGGCAAGATCAACATCGCCCGCTTCTCTTGTCATTTGCATAAGCAGCTTCATTGTGCTGTCTCGATAGGCTTCATCCCACT
>JALGWB010000108.1 GCA_025774405.1 bacterium | reverse complement strand
ATATGGAAGGGTGTAAGTGAAGTAGCCTGCCGAGAAGGTTGCACTTGCCGCACTGCGATCGATTACGAGATCGGGCTTGACTTTCACTCCATAATGGGCAAGCAAGGAATCAAGAACACCCTTGGCGTGAACAGCATAGAGTGAACCTTCAGGAATCTCTATACGGTTCACCATGAAGAGGGCTCTACCGCCCCGCATGATGAACTGGTCGATTGCAAAAAGATCCCAGTCCGATAGATTTCTCGGACTCGCCACTATCAGGGTATTTATGTCCCCGGGCACAAGCCTACCATTCGCGGTATTCACACGCCTTACGTCATATTGCTTCTCCAGCGATCGCTTGATAATCTCGTACTCCTTTTCAATATCTGGCTCGTCATGACCAGCGAGGAAGCCCACCGTTCGACGCTCACTCGAGGCGACTTTGACAATAGCTGAGGTCAGATCGTATTCGAGGTTATTGGCACTTTGAACCACAGGGATCACTTCCGTCCGATCTTCGAAGAGCACAGCGATGCCCAGGTAGGCGTTCATCACCTCAGCCTTGTCTTTTTGAATGATATTAAGCTGAACGGGCGGTATCCCGAGCGCGTGAATACGCCTCTGAAGCTCGGGATCGTCAGTTGGATCCTCAAAATCAATCACAAGATTGTGGCCTGCATATGCACGGTATTCATCCAGTACATCCCTGACCTGGCGTGTGAGTGTGGTAAGGTACGGTGGAAGCTGCTTTGAGAAATAGACCTTTATGTTGACCACATCATCCAGCTCACGAAGAACGTCCTTGGTTGATTGTGAGATGCTGTAACGTTTGTTTTGCGTAAGGTCTGCTCTGCCGAAGAAGTTGAGTGAAATCAGATTGACAATCGCAAGGATGGCGATGACCATTATAGCCTCAATCAAGATGCTGCCACCATATCTCTTACCCTTCATGGCTCACTCCTATTTCCTGCTTTCAATGGATTTGACATTCAAGTAGAGGAAGAAGCCTACAACCGAAAGGTAGTAGATGATGTCACGTGTATCTATAACACCACGACTGACACTATCGTAGTGTGCGCCAAGTCCAAGGAAGCTGAACACAGGGGCAATCCAGTTAGGCACTCCCATCAATACGAAATCATCCCCGAGGATGAAGAGTACGAATATGGTAACAACCGAAATTATGAAGGCAACTATCTGATTCTCCGTCAGGCTCGACAAGAAGAGTCCAATCGCCAGGAAAGCAGCACCGATAAGCACAGCTCCAAGGTAGCCACCAAAGATCTCGCCCGGATCAGGATCCCCAAGAGCCGAAACCACAACAGCCAGTACAAGGGAAAGGGCCAGGCTGACCAGCAAGAAGGTAAAGCTTGCAAGGAACTTGCCCATGACCGCCTCGGTATCGGTCACAGGAAGTGTCATAAGAAGTTCCATCGTACCAACTTTTCTCTCTTCGGCCCAAAGCCGCATGGTAATTGCCGGGACGAAGAACAGGAAGAGCCAGGGCAGGATCCCGAAAAACGAGCGCATCGAAGCTTCACCAACGAGGAAGAAGCCTTTGAAGAAAAGCCAACCTGCCAGTCCGAGAAAAACTGTCACGTAGATATAGGCAATAGGGCTGTTGAAGTAGCTGGCAAACTCACGTTTGAAAATGGCCAGGGTTCTGCTCATGCTGACTTCTCCTTGGTCGTGAGTTTAAGGAAGATGTCTTCAAGGCTAAGTGTCTCCCGGTGCAGCTCATTTATCGTCCAACCATTCTCGACTGCTGCTCTAAAGACCTCCTCCCCGACCCTTGCACCATCCTTTGATTTGAGCAGGAAGCGAATGTAGCCATCATCAAGATCTCCAACTTTCTTAACAGCTGTCACACCAGAGATGCGACTGAGTTTTTCAGGAACTCCTTCATCGTCAGCCTTTATCGCAACGTAAATCGAATCCTCACCACCGGCAACTGAATGCAATTCCTCGGGGGTGCCGCTGGCCGCTATCTCGCCTTCGTTTATGATCAGCACGCGCGAGCATGTTGCCTCAACCTCCGGCAGTATATGGGTGCTGAGGATCACTGTGCGCTCCTTGCCGATTTCCTTTATCAGCTGTCGTATTTCTATGATTTGAGAAGGATCAAGACCGGTTGTTGGCTCATCGAGGATGAGAATTTCGGGATCATGGATTAGAGTCTGAGCCAGGCCAACGCGCTGTTTGAAACCCTTGGAGAGCTCACCGACATAGCGCCCAACAACGCTTTCCAATCCGCATGTTTCAACCATGCGCCTGATTCGACCTGCTTTCTCAGATGATGGGATGCCCCGCACATCGGCAACGAACTCCAGATAGGAGACAACATCCATGTCGAGGTAGAGCGGGGCGTTTTCAGGCAGGTAGCCGACATGCTTTCGCACTTCAAGCGAGTCTTCGACGATGTCACAGCCTGCGACTGTTGCAGTGCCGGAATCAGGAATGAGATAGCATGTCAACATTCGCATTGTGGTGGTCTTCCCAGCTCCATTGGGACCGAGAAAGCCAAGCACTTCACCCTTGCTCACTTCGAAGGAAATGTTGTTGACAGCGACCGTTCTTCCGAACGTCTTGGTTAGACTCTTGACTGAAATCATGGCTCAACTCCAGTCAAATTCATAACGGAACGCAAATCAAAGAAGAAAGACCAGACAAGGTCTTCAGTGAATTCTAAACAAGCAAGGCTCCAAAAAGTTCCGGGAGTTAAATTATAAGCTTCGCAGAGTCGATGTCAAGTCAATGAGGCGGGAAGCTGGGGCTTCCCGCCTCTGTTCGAAGCGTCCCGCGCTGTGGATTCAAAGTTCAGGCTCGAACCACAACACCGTGCCGGACCGATGGCTGCACCAGCAGCTCATGAAGCGTGCAGTTCATCGGCGGGGGCATCTTAACCCCCGCCGGCAATGGAGCGTGACGGCACTGCCCGCCCACAAAGCGTGCTCTCGCCTTTGGCATTCGAGCATATTCTATGCCATTATTCCAGGTAATTGCCAAACACCAGCAAAGGAAGGCTTGAGGCAAGGGCCACCATACATTGCTATTTTTCTCCTTTAATTCCAAGCAGTTGTCTCACCAAGATCAAATCCAGGAACGCCGAGGATTTCGCGGTTAAGGTGGGCGCCCTTCTGTCGGCACAATGGATTACATTCTCAGATGCGCAAGGACTTGCACAGCGGTGCAAGAGTATGCACATTAGCCCATTTCGCGCAGACCGTAGGCTTTCATCTTTGCAAGCAGACCTCGGTAGCTTATTTGAAGGTAGCGAGCTGTCTTGCGGCGATTGCCGTTGAAATGCCTTAAGGCATCTGCGATGAAATCGCGTTCTGCGGCCCTAAGCCGGGCTTTCAACGAACCCGCGGCCCTCGAGGAAAGATGAGACCCGTCCTGGCTATGCCTGCGGGAAAGCAGTATATCCGAAAGGATAACATCCTCACTGCTTGTCATAACCACACGCCGCATCATGTGGCGTAACTCCCTCACGTTACCAGGCCAATTGTACTGTCGCAGCAGCTCAAGCGATTCATCCGAAAGCTTGATCTCGGGTCGATTGAAACGCCTTGCCCAGACCCTGACGAAATGCCTGGCAAGTATTACGACATCGTCGTCTCGCTGACGGAGCGGTGGCAATTCAATCCACTCTTCCTTGAGACGGAAGAGGAGATCCTCACGGAGCTTGCCAGCTGCCAGCGCTTTTGCCAGGTTGGCATTGGTTGCACCGATAAACCGTGCCTTGGTGGTGAGCACCCTTCCCTCGCCACCAACACGTGTGAATGTACCTGTTTCAATCACGAGCAAGAGTGAGGCCTGCACCGACGATGGTATCTCGACGAATTCGTTTAGGAAAACCGTACCGTCGCCGGCGGCTTCAATTCTTCCAGAGCGGGTTCTAAAGGCTCCGGTAAAGGATCCCCGCTCGTGACCAAAGAGTTCAGATTGGAAAAGCGTCTCGGGGATACCCGGGCAGAATAGATGTTGAAAAGGCTCATCACGTCTGCTGGACTCATAATGGATCACACCTGCCAGCAGGTCCTTGCCAACGCCGGGTTCACCGGTTAGAAGCACCGTTGAATCACTCTTTGCACACTCGACTATGCGCTTCTTCACCTGCTGCATCGATTCGCTCTCGCCTATAACCTGGTCGATTCCCACTTCACCCAGCCGCTTCTCTGCCCTCAAGGCAACCAACTCGGCTTCCATTTCCTTGCGTTTGAGTTCCTTCTCAATGACAATCAGGATCTTCTCCGGATCCAGGCTCTTTTCGGCGAAATTGTCAGCACCCATTTTCATTGCAGACACAACAGTCTTGGCATCCCCATAAGCAGAAAGCATCACTATGCAAACCTGGCTATCCTTAGCTCTTATAGCTTGTAAGAGCTCAAGCCCATCTTTCCCTGGCATCATCACATCGAGCAACACTACATCAGGACGCTCATCAGTGAAGATCCTCAGAGCCGCATTAGAATCGGTACAGGTGACAATCTCGTAACCGCGTTCCTGCAGCAGGTCGCAGCACGACCAAAGGCTCTCCAACTTGTCATCGACGATCAAAACCTTTTTTCGGGGCGATGCCATCCTTTCCCACTCCTTTGAACTACCACGCCACAATCGGAATCCACGCCGTGAAGACTGTGGCGTCATCGACATGGTGGCATGTGAGATCGCCTCCGAAAAGCCTCATGCGCTTCCTGGCTGAGAAAAGCCCGATACCGCTCCCGCCAGTCTGGCTATAGAATGGATCAAAGACACTGACCAGCTTATCACCGGCGACCCCGGGTCCAGAGTCCTTAATACTCACCTTGACGAATTGATTGCCATGACTTGAAACACAATCTATGTCGATGTCAATCCAGCCTCCCCTATCGATAGCCTTAAGCGAGTTTGCGAGCAGATTCAGTATGACCTTCTTAAGATCTCTGCGATTCATAGATACCGGGGGCACATTTTCAGCACAATTGACTCTCACTTTAACACGGCGCCTCTCAGTCTCGGAAAGAACGATCCCGCAACAAGCATTGATGACCTCCTTGACATTCACTATCTCTGCCTTGTGACTGTGCGGATTTGCAATCTCGATAAGCTCGTCGATAAGGTATCTCAGCGATTCAACTTCACTTACCGCACTCTTGATCTGTTCGGCAGCGATTCGCTTATTACGATTGAGAAATCTCCCCAATATGCTCTTTATCTGTAGGAGCGGGTACTTCAGATCGTGAGCAACTTCCCCAACTGTCTCACTTGCTGCTTCAAGTTCACGCATCTTCTCAGCTGCGCGCGAACTTCGCCAGACACTATCCACAAGGCCAGCGGCAAAACAGGCAAAGCAAATGTCGTTCCCTGCTAAAGTAGGTATTCTGGGCAGTTCCAGAACAAAAACACTCCATGCTGCCTGATCAATTGTAAGCGGCACGGTCAGGAAGGTGTTGCCAACTGAAATCTTGAAGTCGAGATCCTTCAGGATGGCTCCAAGCCTTTCAGCCAGAATATCCTGGTAGCGTGCATCTGTGAATCCACATTTTGAAAACTCCGAGCCACCTCCTGCCCATCTTCTCTGGCAAATGTTTTTGGCAACACCTGTCACAACAAAACGCTGCAAAGCATCTGCATTTCCACCCTCTGCCCGCAACATAAGACTATCAGCACCACCACCGCTTCCGATCGGTCTCACCCACAGGCCGTCACCCCCGGAAAAAATCATGAAGCATCGTTGTGCCCCAAGGTGAGATGCCATCTCCCTTGCAACAATACCAATAGTACTTGCAGTTTTTGATCCCTGGGCGACCTCAAAAGCAATCCGTCCCAAAACCTCCCAGCGCCTCCGCTCACCTGTGATACTTCCCACATAGCGCCCAAATGGAATCGACAACTTGAGCTGGGAAACAAGCAGTTCGCACAGACTCAGATCCAGTGAATTGAAACTGCTAGCTCTCTTCCAAACAGTTAGCAGGGCCCTGCTTGCACCAAGCAGGATCTCATAAAAGAGGACATTTGGACGAACCATTCTTGGATTCTCATCAACCAGGTCACCCATGCGGAGCCTTGTCATAGCTCTTTCAACAGCATCCGATGGTATCTCACCCTCCGATGGAACACTGCCATGGTAAACGTAGAAACCATCCTTGAAATCCGCTTCAGATCCGAAAACCATGAGACTCACGAAATCCGCTCCAAGAATGCGGTGGGCTTCCTCAACAAAATAGGATATCACCGATTCGCTTCCCTTGAGAGACCGAAAGGCTATTCCTGACTGAGCGACCAGCACAAGCCTCGACATAGCCTGCTGCAGCTGAACCGTCGTCGATGTAAGCTCTTTCGTACGCTTGTGAAGCATCTTCTCCAACTCAACAGCCAGACCACCCCCGGCTGGGACGTCATACTGGGGGAAAAATCTCACTATCTCGACAAGGGAGGTTACGCGTCCGGATTCAACAACTGGAAGATATGTGATCTGAAGATTCCTCTTTGTATGACTTATCTTGCCATTCAGGTAGAGGGGGCCGGTCTTGACAATCCTGCCAGTGGCAAGTGCCTCCTGCCGATAAGCCCGAAGAATCTCGGGTTCTTCAACAGTCATTTCGAATATCTCGTCTTGACTCTTGCCCAGGATCTCCTGCTTCGATTTCTTCATCAGCTTCAACAAAACCTCATTGATATCGACCACTTTCCCGGAGGGATCAATGATTGCGATGCCGTCACCGACATGATCCTCAATCAACCGCCGCTGGATGCATTGCCGTTCACACTCTTGCCTCAAGAGCTCCAGCTCGGTGAGGCTCTCAACCACGACAAGACATGAACGGCGACCGTCAAGCACGACCGGATAGAGTGTAAGCGAGATGAAGACATTCTCACCCGTTGTCGGAATTGTGTAAGGAAGTTTAGGTACGGTCATGCTCTTGTTCTCATCGATAACCTTCTGGATTGCCGATGTTATGCCGGCTGTAAGAGCCAGCCTATCCCACTCATCAACCCGCTTGCCCAGTATGCGATCAGCTCCCACATTGAGACGGCTGAGTATTGATTCACTCACTCTCTTAATGGTCAGATCCTCATCCACGACCACATAGCCAGCC
>JALGWB010000107.1 GCA_025774405.1 bacterium | reverse complement strand
AAGCCGTCACGGTAGCCCATGACTAGATCAGCCTCGATGCCTGAATCCGAAAGCACCCTGCTGATCAGGTGTTCTTTATTGCCACTTGAAACACACACTCTCACACTGTGCTCCCTCATGAGAGCAATCGCCTCCTGGACCTCGGGAAACAGATCGAAGTCAAGGATATGCTCCTGCTTGGTCCGCTCGAAGATCTCAACTGTCAGGGGATTGCGTTTGTCCCCGGGCCGAATCATCTCAATCTGCTTAACGAATGGCAATCCACAGGTCTTGATGTAAGCGGATCTCGCCTGAGCCTCATCCATACCGTAGATGTTGACAAGCAGCTCTGTGGCCACCCGGGTCAAGAAAGGCATCGAATCAATGATTGTGCCGTCGAAATCAAGGATGGCCACAGCGGTTTTCACCTTAGGTTTCACGATGCCCCCCTTCACGATACGCATGCCAGAGCCTTTCAAAGGCTGATATCTGTGAGATTGCTGAGATTGCAACAAAGCCGCATTGAACTGCCTGCCTGAAACGAAATGCAAGTATGAGACTTACCAACAGAATTGCCATCTTCTCCTTTCTCTCAGCGATGCCAACACCCTGGGATGAGATACCCAGACCTGAGCTCTCAACCTTGGCCCTGACATAGCTCGGCATGAGCATACTGAAGAAAGTGATCAGACCAAGCCAGAAAGGAGCGTATCCGCCGAGGCAGAGTCCGAGAATCCAGAAGAACTCGGCATATCGGTCGGTGGTATGATCAATAACCGTTCCAAATGGCCCTGCCTTGCCCGAGGCCCTTGCCACACTTCCATCGAGCATATCCACAAGGATCGAGATGGACACCAACACAAGCCCAATCCCAAGCCTCTCTATGGCAAAACTCACGCCGGCCAGTAAAGCAAGCACAAAGGCTATCAGACTCAACCAGTTCGCTGAAATACCGGTCCTATCAAGCACCCTGCCGATTGGCAGCATGAAGGACTCATAGCCCTGCCTTATTCTCTGATTAAGCGATTTCAACATCACCAACCCGCATGATCTTTACTCATGGTATTGACTTTCTGCACCATTTGTCAAGTTATCCCCTTTGCTTCCAATTTTATTATTGACTTGAAAAGTCAGTTCGGTATGATTTCATTAGCCTGGGGAAAACCGGGAAATCCAATATGAAGGGAGGTGTGAACGTGAGTATTCTTGACCAGATTGAGGAGAGGACTATCCAGGCAGCTGTCGAAAAGATGGTTGCCATTGCTGCCCGTGGGTCAGATGACGCCCTGATGAAGATTGTCTCAGTTGTTGAGAGGATCACCACCAACGAATACTGGTCAGATGTGATTCGCAGTGCGCGTGAGAAGTTTCAGGCTGGCCACCCGGGAGCCAAGCTGGCAATGAGGTTCCTCAGGGACATAAATCCCAGTGTGCGCAACAAGGTTTTGCGTAACTTCATTGTCAAGGAGGGCTTGATAGCTCCTAACAAGCGTCATCGGATTCGCAAGAAGGAAGGTTTCTATCCACCTTCATTGGTAGTCATCAGTCCTACTATGAGATGCAATCTTAAGTGCTATGGATGTTATGCCGGCAATTATACCAAGGATCAGGACCTTCCTTTCGAAGAGTTCGATCGTATCATTCGTGAGGGTAAGGAGCTTGGCATTTTCTTCTATGTCATCTCCGGCGGCGAGCCCTTCTTCTATCCTGGCATTATGGATCTGTTTGAGAAGCATAGTGATTGCTGTTTCCAGGTTTATACCAACGGAACGCTTCTCGATGACGAGACATGCGCCAGGATCGTTGAGCTTGGCAATGTTTGGCCGTGCATAAGCGTTGAGGGCTTTGAGAAGGAGACAGATGAACGTCGCGGCAAGGGGACCTTCAAGCGGATAATCCAAGCGATGGAGAGCCTTAATAAGCGAAAGGGCCTTTTCGGCTTCTCGCTTACAGTGACTCGCAAGAATGCCGAGTTTGTCATGAGTGACACCTTCATCGATGAGTGGGTCAACAGGGGTTGCTTCCTCGGCTGGGTGTTCATCTACATCCCAATCGGAAGGAAGCCCGATGTCAACCTTATGCCGACCCCGGAGCAGCGTCGAATGGTCGGACAACGAGTTCGCTACTTCCGGGCGACTCGACCAATTTTCATTGCTGACTTCTGGAACGATGGTGACTATGTTGACGGCTGTATTGCAGGAGCCAAGAAGTACCTGCATATCAACTGCCATGGTGATGTCGAACCATGCGTTTTTGCCCATTTTGCTGTTGATAACATAAAGGGCAAGAGTCTTAAGGACGTCATCAACTCGCCGTTTTTCCAGAAGATAAAGGCAAGACAACCATTCAATAAGGACCACCGCTTGCCCTGCATGATCATCGATAATCCTGAGATACTTAGAGACGTTGTCAAAGAAACTGGTGCATATCCGACTCATCCAGGAGCTGAAACCCTTATCACGACATTGTCGGAAGACCTCGATGCTTATGCCAGGGTAATGCGAGAGCAGCTTAGGAAAGAGGACGAGGCCGAGAAGGCTGTCGTCAACCTGAGCAAATGACAGTCTGCGGCAGGGGTCTTCTTGACCCCTGCCTTCTCTGTCCGCATTGGCACAGGCTAGTCCGGCCCCCAGGTGCTGCAGCTCATGCCATGCTACATAACCATAAACTGAAATTGCCGGTGGTTCCACTTGCAGTAGCCTTTACCGTTGGCTTCTGCTTCCATCTATCAAAGATGGGCTGGCAGATACTGCTGCCTGGTTCACTGCCTGGCGAGGCAGCGGATTCCATCTGGATCTACTGGCTTGGCATCTGGCTTATAGTGGGGCTGGAGTTCGTTCACCATCGAATCCGGGGCGTCTCCCTGCGGGCTAACCTGATAGCCATCACTCTCATTGGACTATCAGTGGCGATGCTCGCTGTCACGTTGTTGTTGCCATCCCTTGAACAGGTCAGGCTGTACCTTGCAAGCCAGACGGATTCCTTGGTGTGGATCAACCTGGCGACAACAGGGTTAACGGGTGCTATTTTCCTGGTCCCTGGATTCCTGATGGGAGTCATAATTGCCCTCGGGATTGATTTCAGCAGGGCTCTTCTTACCCCATTTTCCCGAGCATGGTTCCTGACATCCGGCTTTCTGGGTTACAGTCTAGCAACGATCCTCGGCTGGCTGCTTATGGCTCACCTAAGCGTAAGCCAAGCGTGTATGGCCGGTTCACTCTTGCCAGCTGCTGTCGGCTTAACCCTGGCAGGCCGAACCAGTGGAACAACATCCGAATCCGAACGATCCAGACGCAATCCTGAAGATGAACAGCGAAGTATCTTCCCTGTGGCTCTCTTCGTTCTCACCCTGACATACATGATGACCTCGCTCCTGTGGCTCAAGGTTCACTTCTACATCGGATCATCCACCATCTCGACCCATTGGATTGGGATCGCATCAGTTAGCTCAGGAATGACAATAGGTGCCTGTATCAGTCTCCTGAAACGCTCCTGGACTAAGACCAGCGTTGGGATTGCTGCTCTCCTGACAGCTATCCTGCTTGCATGGTTGGGTTCATACTGGCAGATGGTTCGCACCTTCTACCAGCATACCACTCCGCCAGACTTGCTTGCCGACGTCAAGGCAGGTCTTCTTCTCGGGCTGATACCGGCAATCAGTGCGGGCTTCATGCTTACCGTTGCCATAACCCATGTGACCAGATCGAGGGAACCGATGAGCCTGGCAGGCAGACGCATTGGAATAGTTCTGGCTGGAATGCTCACAGCAGCGCTCGTCACCAGCTACCTCCCGAATCACTATCTCACATTTGAGGTCCTGCTCCGCTGGCTACCCTTTGCCTGCCTGGGTGCTGGTGTTGTGTGGATGGGTCAAGATGTCAGGAGACCAGGGTGGCTGGTATCCGTGGCTGTACTCGCTGTTCTTGCAGTTGTACTCATGTTGAGCCAGTCGCCATGGCAGAAGCCATTGCTCGCGGGTCTCGTAGCCTCGGCCAAGCAGCCAGAATCTTTTGATATTCTTTATTATCAGGAATCCCCGAAATCCGTCACTGCCGTAACACGTACACCTTATGAGATCAGCATCTGGGCAGGAGGCAACCGCTATGCAAGCATGCCCGAGGATTTCACTGGTGAAGCTTTGAGCGGACACATTGCACTTATTATGCATCCCGATCCCCAGCGTATACTCATCGTCGGCCTCTCAACCGGTACACTGCTTAATGCGATTGAGACCCATCCCGTCAAGCTCATAACGCTGATAGTTCCACAACCAGACCTGAGGAGTGCATCAACCTATCTCAAGTTTTACAATCGATCACCTTTTCAGGACAGCCGCTTGAAGGTTCTCGAGGGAAGATTTAGCGATATCCTGCCGGGCATGAATACCTTTGATGTTGTCATCATCGATCGCCTGCCTCCGCTGTTACCTTTCGGCAAGTCGCAGCCCACAGCAGAGCTCATAGAGCTTGCAAGGCGTACAGTCAGCAGGGATGGACTCGTCGTTGAACGTGTCGATCTCAGAAACGTCTCACCTGATATTTTCAAAGCCACAATAGCAACATTCGCTCCTCAATTCCCATCTGTGGAGCTGTGGCTGGCAGGTGGCTTTGAACTTGTGATGGTGGGAAGCAACCAATTGCTGAGTGTTGATCCTCAAGTCATTGCCAACCGAATCGTCAAACGTGCTGTAGGTGACGACCTTGGCCGTCTGGGTATCATGGATCCAGCTGGTTTGCTGAGTTGCTATCTGATGGGCAAGGCCGGCATCCACGATCTTGTAGCGACCTCACCTAGGCTCTCAAAGAACAATGCAATCAAGCAGGCTGCTTTATCCAAAAGCAGAAGATGGTATCCTCGAATCATCGCCGATCTCGAGAAGACATCTGGAGATCCCATGGATATCGTTGCAGGTTCGGAGCAGGGACGCTCCCGTCTCGGGGAGAACATCTCAAATTGCCATAAAGCCCTCAGAAGCTTCATGAGAGCTCTCCAGCTGATGTATGAGGGAAGAGATCATGAGGCAACTGCTCTGACTGAGCAGGCAATCGAGGTGTGCAGTTCAAACGGAATCCTGCGGCATTTCCTTTCTGACTACTATTCAAGGATAGCCCATCGCCTCGAAAGCCGGGGTAGAGTTGAAGAATCGGTGAGGGTCGCAAGGAGAGCTGTGGAGATGAATGAGAACAATCACGTAGCTCTTTATCAATGGGCCAGGGTGGAGCCTGATAGAGCACTGGGTCGAAACCTGGTCACGAGGGCTATCGAGATCAATCCCTACTATGTGCCTGCTTATCTCTACAGGGCTGAAATCGAGATCACGACAGGCAAGCCTGAGGATGCTCTCAAGACAATCAGCAAGCTCCTGAATGTGGAACCCTTCAATGAACAAGCTGCTTACTTGAGAGCACTTGCCCTTATTCGGACAAATGCACTTGAGGATGCTCAAAGGATTCTTGAGGACATCAAAAGCAGATCACCTGGCTATACTGAAGCCATCGAAGCCCTTGCCTACACCCTCACGATACAGGGCAGATTAACCGAGGCAAGGACTCTTTATGAGGAACTGTATCGCAGCCACCCTGACAACGTCGCGATTCTCAACAACTATGCGACTGTATTGGCTGAGCAAGGTGACTACGAGGACGCTGTTGAGATCTGGCAGAGAGCCCTGCGCATCGACCCTGACAACTCAGGCATAAGAGCAAATATCGAAGAAGCCAGATCGAAACTGCGATCACAATAGCCTAAGGTTGCCAGCTGTGGTCGTCGCCTCTGATCAAACAGTCAACATCTATGGGCAGGTCATCCTGCCAGATGATGACGTAGTCATCGTAATCTTCGACAGGACTTTCAGGACATTCGCAAAGGTTCTCTGCCACATAGCCACCATCTTCGAGGGTGCTGATGTTCATGTTTCCATCTGGTGGATCAAAGTCTATGGTATAGTTATAGGCTGCTTCGAGTGCACCCCTCTGCTGTGCTATACAGGCAGCCCGCTTAGCATTTGCTCGCAACCTGGCAAAGTTGGCCACCGCCAGAGTTGCCAGAATCCCGATCACGGTTATGACAATGAGGAGTTCAACCAGGGTAAACGCACCGGGAGAGACATCTTCAGCCACAGCTGCCTTCACACGCTATTGATCGGCAAAGGCTCCGACAGGCTTTAATCTATCGGGCCAGCCAAGCTACCAGCGGGCTATTAGCTGTGCGAGCAATGCACCCGAGACCCAGTGCCTGGCGACACTGCTCTCCCTGTAGAAGAATTGGAAACGGGCAGCAGGATGAACCCTGAGGTTGAAACCTATGTGCTGATTCACCAGCTTGTCACCATCGGTTTCCTTATCCGGATCACAAAGATCGACTTTATAAATGGGCTCTATGAAGTATCTGATTCGATAGCCAATCAGCAGATACCAACCTCCATAGTCAACTGACTTCCAGTGAGATCCATCACCTACTCTACCACTCGCCCAGAGATGTTCATACTGGATCACCATCTTGCCAGCGTCGAGAAACAGATCGAAGCCATGCGCAGTCCTATCGGTGTCACCTTGGTCAGTGTCAGCATTCCACTTGCCTCGATAGAAGGAGTAACCTAGACCAGCAAACATAGGAATTCCGATACCAACTCTGCCGACGATGTCCTTGCTGTTGTTGTTGTCTCTACCCCACTGCATAAATGATCCACCTTCGTCGGGGGTAGCCCCTGTCGAAAAGTCATAGCCTGCGCCATTGACCAGCCCAATCTTGTATTCGATGACTTTGCGTCGGCCGCTGAGCATCAGCCCGATGTCACGAATGTAAGGACTTGAGAAGCCATTGTTCCACAGATGAGCGATAATCAGCGAACGGCTTGTGGCCAGAAGATCGAATTTAGAGATCTGGGTCTCATATCCAAAGGGAAGCTTGAACTGACCGACACGCAGATTGAGAAGAGGTGAGAAGGAGTAGTCAACATAAGCATCAATGATTTCAGGTTCACCGGATAGATCAGCCTGGATATAAGCCTTGATCTTTTCAGAGATCGTGGCCCTGGCGTTCAATCTAGCAGCACCGATCACGAAGGTTCCATCTTCCCCCTTGGCA